>DAIMFM010000104.1:6281-10048 GCA_036724585.1 Burkholderiaceae bacterium
CCAGCGACGCCGGACGCCCGACGCGGCGCCGCAGACACTGGGTGGGACGCGCCTGGTCGAGGCGACAGCGAGATATCTGCGCACGGCCCTGGGCGGCGCCCGCGGCTCAGCTGCCGGCCGCCTTGCGTGCCGGCTCCCGGTTGACCAGCACGATGCCGGCGGCGATCAGCGCGAGGCCGATGCCGAGTCCCGAGGTGATCGGCTCGTCGAGCAGCAGGTGGGCGAAGACGACGCCCGCGATCGGGGTGATGAAGGTGAACGCGTGCAGCGTCGTCGCCCGGTAGCGCGACACCAGCCAGAACCACGCGAGATACGACGAGCCGGCGATGACGATGGTCGTGTAGGCGAGCGAGACCCACACGAGCGGCGTCGGGGCGAACAGGCCGGGCTCGCCGACCAGCATGGACGCGCCGACCAGCATCAACGCCGATACGCCCAGCTGGTAGAGCAGGTTCTTCTCCGGCAGTGCGCTGCGCAGCCGGGGGTGGCCTTGATCACGATCGTGGTCGCCCCCCAGAAGAAGGCGCCGAGCAGGCACAGCAGGTCGCCGAGCAGGCCGGCGGCATCGGGCGCCGCGACGCGGTCGCCGAAGGCCGCGACGACGCCGGCGAAGGCGGCCAGCAGCCCGATCGACTTGGCGGTCGTCAGGCGGTCGTTCGGCACGAGCCAGTGCGCGAGCCCCGCGACGAAGAACGGCGCGCAGTAGATCATCAGGGTGGCGCGGGCGACCTCGGTGAAGTTGATCCCGATGTAGATGCAGATGAACTCGGCGCCGAACAGGACGCCGACGACCATGCCGGCCGGCAGCGTGCCGTCGCGCCGGAAGACCGGGATGCCGCGCAGCCAGATCCATGCGAGCAGGAGCGCGGTCGCGCCGATCGAGCGCAGCCCGGCATGGAAGATGGGCGAGATGCCGGCGTTGGCGAGCTTGATCGCCACCTGTCCGAGGCCCCAGAGGCAGCACAGCAAGGTCGCCAGCGCGGCGGCCGACATCGGCATCGGCCGCGCGTCGTCGACCATGCCGGTACCCGTGCCGGTGCCCGTGCCAGTCGACCTGGCCGTCGCCGCTTCGCCGTTCGTTCCCGCCATCTACGCCATCCCGCGTCTCGCCTGCCCGCCCCGAGCGACGATGCTAGCCGATGTACGCCTCTGCCATACTCGCGCCTTTCGGTTGGGGATGTTGCATGTCCGGCAGGGCCGGCTCGAGCTTCGACGGCAGCGGCGCATTGTTCGCGCTGGCCGCGACGCTGATCTGGGGCATCCAGTTCCCGGTGGCCAAGGCGAGCTTCGAGTGGGTCGACGCCTACCATGGCACGCTCTTTCGCTATGCCGCGCCGACGCTGATCCTGTCGTGCATGCTGCTGTGGCGCGAGGGGCGCACGGCCTTGCGCATGGACCGGCGCGCCGTGCAGGCGGGTGTGCTGGGCGTGGTCGGGATGTGCGTCTCCCCTGCGCTCGTGCTGGGCGGGCTCACCTTCACGCGGCCCGAGGTGGTCGCCGTCATCGTGGCGACGCAACCCGCCACGACCGCCATAGGGGGCTGGCTGGTCTACGGCAGGCGGCCGGGCCGCTTCACGCTGGCCTGCGTGGCGCTCGCATTCGTCGGCGCGATCACCGTCATCACCCGCTGGGACCTCGCGCTGGCGCCGGCCGGCATGGAACTCGTGGGCGTGCTGATGATCTTCGGCGGATCGCTGTGCTGGGTCGCCTACACCCTGGCCAACCCCATCTTCGTCGGCTGGTCGCCCCTGCGCTTCACCACGTTCACCGTGGTGGCCGGCGGGCTCGGCAGCTGCGTGCTGGTGACGTTCCTGACCACGGCGAACCTGATCGAGACGCCCGGCGCCAGCCAGTGGTGGGCGGCCATGCCGCATCTCCTCTTCCTCTCGCTGTTCGGGGTGCTCGCCTCGATGATCAGCTGGAACCTGGCGACCGCGCGGATCGGCGCGCTCAACGCCATGCTGTTCGCCAACCTGATCCCGGTGGTCACCTTCTCGATCGGCTTTGCCCAGGGCTACCGACCCCTCCCGGCTGAGATCGTCGGAGCGGCCCTGGTCATCGCCGCCCTGGTCGCGAACAACCTCCATCTTCGCCGCGCGCGCTAGCAAGCGCCAACCAACTTTCCTCCGGCGAGGACACACCCGATTCGGGTGTCGCGGAGCGCCGACAGGACCCGGGGCCGCCGGGCGCCGCTCGTCGGGATTGCGCCGCCGGTTGCTCGGCCTGCGCCGGCCCGGCTTCGATTGCGGCGGATCATCGAGGTTCCTCCCCGCATGCAGCCGGGGTTCCTTCCGACCCGGAGACCAGGATGCGATCGATCCCGGCATTTGCCATGATGCTCGCGCTTGCCGCGCCCCTGGCGACGGCCGCGGGCCAGTCTCCCGAACCGATGCTCGGGCACGGTATCGGCCTGTCCGAACGCCCCCTGGGCCTGCGCGGGCCCGCCGCGCCTTCCGCGACCTTCGGGTCCACCGGCTCGCTGCGGCCGTTCGGGGCGCGGCTCGAGTACGGCGGCGTGCGCGGCGGCGGCCACGGGATCCGGCTGTCGACCATGGCGGACAATGCCTTCGGCAGCTCCGGTGGCGAGACCGCGAGGAGCCCGGGCCAGGCGGCCGGCGCCGCGAGGACGACTCTGGCGCCCTGAGGCCTAGAATACGGACGATCCAGCCAACGGTCGTCCAATGAGCATCCCGCTACAGAACGATAGCTTCCTGCGCGCGCTGCGGCGCGAGCCCACCGACTACACCCCGGTCTGGCTGATGCGCCAGGCGGGCCGCTACCTGCCCGAGTACCGCGCGACGCGCGCCCGTGCCGGCAGCTTCCTGGACCTCTGCCGCAACGACGAGCTGGCCTGCGAGGTCAAGCAGCAGCCGCTCGAGCGCTTCACGCACGATGCCGCCATCCTCTACTCCGACATCCACACCGTGCCCGACGCGATGGGCCTCGGCCTGTACTTTTCCGAAGGCGAGGGGCCGCGCTTCGAGCGGCCGATCGTCGACGAGGCAGGCGTCGCCCGGCTCGCCGCGCCCGACCCGGAAGACGAGCTCGGCTACGTCATGCGGGCGGTGCGCACGATCCGCCAGGCCCTGGGCGGCCGGGTCCCGCTGATCGGCTTTTCCGGCAGTCCCTGGACGCTCGCCTGCTACATGGTCGAAGGCGGCGGCTCGCCCGACTTCCGCCGGATCCGGACCATGCTCTATCGCCGGCCCGACCTTCTCGCGCGCGTCCTGGAAGTCAACGCCGATGCGGTCGCCGCCTATCTCGCGGCGCAGGCCGCTGCCGGTGCGCAGGCCCTGATGATCTTCGATACCTGGGGCGGCCTGCTCGCCGACGGCGTCTTCCAGTCCTGGTCGCTCGGCCCGATGCGCCGGGTCATCGAGCGGCTGCGCCGCGACCGTCCCGCGGGCGTGCCGGAGGTGCCGGTGATCGTCTTCACCAAGGGCGGTGGCCAGTGGCTGGACGACCTGGCCGGCATCGGCGCGGATGCGCTGGGACTCGACTGGACCAGCAACCTCGGCCAGGCGCGCGCGCTCGTCGGCGACCGGGTGGCGCTGCAGGGCAACCTCGATCCCATGAGCCTGATGGCCGAGCCGGAACAGGTCCGCGGCCAGGTGCGCCGCGTCCTCGACAGCTATGGCAAGCCCTCCGCCGGGCACGGGCACGTCTTCAACCTCGGCCACGGGATTTCGCAGTTCACGAACCCCGAGGCGGTGGTCGCCATGGTCGACGAAGTCCATGCGTACAGCCGCGCCCAGCGCTCCGCCGGC
>DAIMFM010000105.1:0-10030 GCA_036724585.1 Burkholderiaceae bacterium
GCACTGGCGAGCGCCTGCGCGGTCGTGGCCGTTGCCGATGCCGCGGTCACCGTGGCGGCCACGGCGGTCAAGGTCACCGCGAAGGGAGTCGGCGCGGTGGCCGACGCCGTGATTCCGGACGGGGACGACGAGGACGAGGACGACTAGGCTCTCACGGCCAGTCGATGCGCGCGACCACCGGAAGGTGGTCGGAGGCGATGCGGGCGGTTTCGCTGCGATGGGCGCGCACGTCCACGAGGCGCTCGATCGGGTGCATCCAGATCCTGTCCAGCGCGAAGAGGGGAAAACGCGCCGGGAACGATCGCACCGGGCGGGTGGCGCCGAAGTGCGCCCGCAGCCAGAGCAGCGCACGTCCCCGCACGAACCATTCGTTGAGGTCGCCGAGCAGGACCACCGGCATCCGGTCGGTATCGAAGGCGGCGAGCAGGCGGCGCACCTGGGCCCGCCGTTCCGCGGCGGCCAGGCCGAGATGGGTGGCGACGACGCGCAGCGCCCGGCCCCGGCATTCGATGTCCGCATCGAGCGCGCCGCGCGGTTCGCGCCGGCCGAAGGACAGGTCGATCGAGCGCACATCCTGGATCGGGTAGCGGGAGAGCACCGCATTGCCGAATCGGCGCGCCGGCGTGTCCAGCGTCGCCCCGACGGCGATCTCCCAGTCGGGCGGCATGTCGATGTCGGCCGCGAGGTCATGCCGGCCGGGGCCACCCAGCGGCACTTCCTGCAGGGCGATGACATCGGCCTCGAGCTCGCGCAGGACACGGGCCACGCGCTGCGGATCGTAGCGGCCGTCCGCCCCGACGCCCTCGTGGACATTCCAGGTCGCGATACGCAGCATCCGTGGTCCGGGCCCGTGGCCTGCGGTTCATGCCCGGGCCGCGGCGTCGTCACCGGGGCCGACGAGACGTTGCGCACCCATGGCCAGCGCGATCATCGCCACCGCGATCGCCGCCGCGATGGCGATGTGGATCGGCGCCGGGTCGCGCATCGCATCGACCAGGCGGTCGACGAAGACCACCGTCAGCACTATGCCGGGGCTCATGCCGATGAGGGTGCCGATGATGTAGTCGCGCAACCGGATGTGCGATGCGCCGGCCACGAGGTTCACCACCGTGTACGGCGCGATCGGCAGCACCCGCACCGCCGCCATCGCCACGATCCCGCGCCGGGCGATCCTGCGGCTGAGGCGGTTGATCGTGGCGCCCGCGAAGCGATGCATCGCGTCGCGTCCCAGCATCCGGCCGATCAGGTAGCCGGCCAGGGCGCTTCCGACGGCGCCCGCCAGGGCATAGCAGATGCCGGCCAGCGTGCCGAACACGAGCCCGACCACGGCGATCAGCAAGGTCACCGGCACCATCGCAAGGCTCGCGACGATGAAGCACCCGATCACCACCAGCGGCGAGAACGGCATCTCGCGCAGCCGGCCCGCGTACTCGACGAGGCTGCCGAGGTCGAGCAGTTCCGCCAGCGAGGTATAGCGCCAGGCGAGGGTGAGCGCGAGCAGGGCAACCGTCGCCGCGCCGAACAGCCACAGGCGACCGGCCAGGGGCTTGCGCCGGCGCGGCGGCACGAAGTGGCCGACGAGACGGGTGACGTCGACGGGCTCGGCGGGGTCGATCGGCGCCTGGTCGGGCGGCAGGAGCGCATCGACCCCGGGATCGATGGTCGGGTCGAGCTGCACGATCGTGCGCGGGCCACCGGCGAGCGCATCGACGGCCGCGAAGAAGGTCCCGTGCGCCTGCTCGCTCGCGGCGACCCGTGCCGGCTCGACCCCGAGGTGCTCGCCGAGCAGTCGGTGGCGCACCGCGGCGATGCCGGCCTCGAGCCCGGCGTCGCCGGCCGAATCGATCGCGAGCATGCATTCGGTATCGAGGCGCATGGACCGGTTGTTGAGGTTGGCCGAGCCCACCAGCAGCAGGCGATCGTCGATCACCGCCACCTTGCTGTGCAGGTTGAGGCAGTCGCTGCCCAGGCCGTCGATCTCCGGGCAGCACAGGCGGTAGCGGCCGTGCCGGTCGGCGCGACGCAGGCGGGCATGCCAGCGGGCACGCAGGACCCCCATGGTGACTTCCTCGAGCCAGCCACTTTCCACGCGACGTGAAAGCATCAGGAACTCGGGCCCCTCCTCGGCGGCGAGGCTCGCTTCGATCACGGGCGCGAGGATCGAGGAGGTGTAGTACTGGTTCTCGATGTAGACCTTGTGCCGCGCCGCGCGGAAGCCGTCCTCGTAGAGCTGGCGGACCTCGTCGCAGAGCGGTGTCGTGGCGCCCTGCGGCACGGTGCGCGCAATGCCCACCCGGACATCGCGAAAGCCCGGCTCGACGCCGGCCGGCCAGGCGTCGCCGGCGGCCTGTGGCGGCGTCATGGGCGTCGGCGCGCCCACTGCATCGGCCCAGCGCTGGCGGGCGAGTTCGCCCAGGGCCCGGGCGCAGTCGCCGTCGACCACCATCTGCACGTCGTGGAAGGGCGGGTAGGGCTGCCCGTCCGAGTCGACCCGCAGCGGATGTTCCGGCGCGTGCGCGGAGGTATCCCAGCGTCTCTGGGTGAGGTCGATGCCGCCGACGAAGGCGACCGCATCGTCGATCACGACCACCTTCTGGTGATGCGAGCCGCCGGTGGGGTGACGGTCGTCCAGGCGAAAGCGCAGTCGTCGGTGCGAGCGCCAGTCGAGGCTGGCGGCGGGCAGGAACTCCCGCTCCAGCGCATAGATCATGGCGAAATCCCACTCGAGGAGATCGATGCGCAGCTTCGGGTGGAGCCGCACCAGGGCGTTGAGGAAGGGTCCCAGGGTGGCGGGCAGGCCGTCGTCGGGCGGGTCCTCGCCGCACAGCCGGGTCCGGCTGTCGAGATCCCAGCCGAGTACCCGGATCGAATGGCGGGCGGCCAGCATCGATGAGCGCACTGCGCCGAAGTAGTCGGCGACATCGACGATGACGGCGGCGCGCCCGGCCCGCTCGATTCTCCAGACGTTGCGACCTGGCTCGAGGAGCGACGCGCCGGAAGGCTCTTCGGACGGACGCATGTCGCCAGCACAGCAATCACCGTACCCGTGCCGGGACGCTCATGTCCGAGTCGGCGATCCGTTCTAAGATCCCCGTTCCAGCCCCTCGCATGGATCGTTCCCGATGTCCGCAGCCACCGGCCGCCCGCAGGGCGGCGACCACATCCCCGCGCCCTTCACCGGCGCCACCGCCATCGTCCTGCCCGAATGGATCGACTACAACGGGCACATGAACGTGGGCTACTACCACGTCGCGTTCGACGTCGCCTCGGAGCCCTTCTTCGAGTTCCTCGGCTTCACCCCCGAGTACCGCGAGGCGCACGGCATCACGACCTTCGCGCTCGAATCCCACCTGGCCTTCCTGCGCGAAGTGAAGGCGGGCGAGCGCCTGCGCTTCGAGGCCCGCCTGCTCGACCACGACTACAAGCGCGTCCACTTCTTCCAGGAGATGTACCACGCCGACGAGGGCTACCTCGCCGCGACCTACGAATCGGTCTCCTCGCACGTGGATGTCGCGAGCCGGCGCACGTCGCCGATGGGCGAGGCGCTGATGGCGCGCGTGGCGGCGGTGCTCGCCGTGCGCAAGGACCTGCCGCGCCCGCCCCCGGTGGGCCGCCCCGCCGGGCTCGGGATCCGGGCACATGACCTACGTGAACACGAGGGTGGCGAGGCCGAGAAAGATGAAGAAGCCCATGCTGTCGGTGCTGAAGGTCAGGAGCACCGAGGAGCCGACGGCCGGGTCGCGTCCCAGCTTCTGCAGCAGCATCGGCACCGCCATCGCGACCGTCGCGCCCACCAGCAGGTTGAGGATCATCGCCAGCATCATCGTCACGCCGAGCATCATTCCGTGCGGCGAGTCGCGGTACAGCCACCAGGCGAAGGCGCCCGCGATGCTGCCCCAGAAGACGCCGTTGAGGCCGGCGATGGCAAGCTCCTTGTAGAACAGCCGCAGGGCGTTCGAGGGCGTCACCTGGCGCAACGCGAGCGAGCGCACGAACAGCGTCATCGTCTGGTTGCCGGAGTTGCCCGCGATGCCGGCGACGATCGGCATCAGCGTCGCGAGCGCGACGACGCGGCCGATGGTGTCCTCGAAGGCGTCGATCACCCTCGACGCGAAGAAGGCGGTGCACAGGTTCAGCGCGAGCCACACCCAGCGGTTGCGCGCCGAGGACCAGACGCCGGCGAAGAGGTCTTCCTCCTCGCGCAGGCCGGCCTTGCTGAACAGTTCGTACTCGCCTTCCTCGCGGATCGCGTCGACGACCTCGGAGACCGTCAGGCGGCCGATCAGCCGGTTCTGCGGACCCACCACGGGCGCGGACACCAGGTCGTAGCGCTCGAATGCCTGGGCCGCTTCGGAGATGTCGTCGCCGGGTTCGAGGGTGAGGGATTCGCGCTCCATGGAATCGCGGACGAGGGACTCGGGATCGCGGGTCAGGAGGCGATCGAGCGGCAGCACGCCCACCAGGGACTCGAAGCGATCGACCACGAAGACCTTGTCGGTATGGGGCGGCAGCTCGTCGAAGCGGCGCAGGTAGCGCAGGACCACCTCGAGGGCGACATCCTCGCGCACCCGCACCACGTCGAAGTCCATGCGGGCGCCGACCGACTCCTCGTCGTAGGACAGCGCGGTGCGCAACTGCTCGCGCTCCTCGGGGCTCAGGCCCGCCTGGACCTCCTCGACGACCTCCCGCGGAAGGTCGGCGGCGATGTCGACGAGGTCGTCGGTGTCCAGCCGGCCGGCGGCCGAGAGCAGCTCGGCGCGGTCCATCGAGCCGATCAGGGTTTCGCGGACCTTGTCGGAGACTTCGACCAGGATGTCGCCGTCGTGGGCGTGGTCGATCAGGCCCCACACGATGAGCCGCTCGTCGCGCGGCAGCGCCTCGAGGATGTAGGCGGAGTCGGCGGGATGCAGGCGGTTGACGCGTGCCTGCAGGTGCGAAAGCAGCTGGCCCTCGTTGACCCGCTCGACCAGGTCCTCGCGGGAGCCGTGGTCGTCCGTCTCCTGGCGGGCCATGTCACGGATGAGCGACAGGCGGCCGAGCCAGTCCTGGACCTCGGCGAGCGCGAGCGACGCCGCTTCCGGGTCGCGCGGTGTACGCGCGCCCTGCTCCTGGCGCTCTGGCTCCCGATCGGGCGCGACGCGCTCGTCAGGCTCGGTGGCTGTCGGCTCGGCCATGGTCGATGCGGTTACGGGGCGGAACGCAACCGCACCGACATCGGCCCGCGCATGCCGCGGGCTTCAGGTCCGGCGCCGGTTCGCGTTCCCGGAGTGGGGTCTCGACGGGTCCACGGGCATCAGAGCCGAACACGGCCCCTGGTTGACGGATGCCGCATTATGGCCGAAGCCGTGTGACACCGGAAGCGGCTCAGGGCGGTGTGACGTCGCGCATCCAGCGCTGCACGAGCGCGGCGCGGCGCGCGAGCGCTCCCGAGCCGGGATTGCGGTCATAGTAGCGCGGGCGCGGCAGCATCGCGGCGAGCCGCGCCGCCTGCGCGGGCCCGAGGTCGCTGGCGGCCACCCGGTAGTGATGGCGGGCGGCGGCTTCGGCACCGAACACGCCCCGGCCCCATTCGGCCACGTTGAGGTAGATCTCCAGGATCCGCCGCTTGGACATGAGCGCCTCGAGCATCCAGGTGATCAGCAGTTCCTGGGCCTTGCGCACGTAGCTTCGCTCGCCCGAGAGGAAGAGGTTCTTGGCGAGCTGCATGGTGATGGTCGAGCCGCCGAAGACGACCCTGCCGCGCTCCGCGTTCGTCGCGAGCGCCGCCTCGATCGCGGACCAGTCGACGCCCACGTGCTCGGTGAAGTGCGCATCCTCGGACGCGATCACGGCGCGCTTGAGGTTGTCGGAGATCTCGTCGTAGGGCACCCAGCGAAAGTCGATGGTCGCGTCCGGGTTCTTCTCGCGCAGGCGATCGAGTTCGGCCCGCATGAAGGCGGTCGATCCCGGGTCCACCTGGGTCCACCACAGCACATGGCCGAAGTACCAGAACTGCAGCGCGACGAAGGCGGTCGCCACCGCCGTGAGCGCCCAGGCGAGGACCCGCCGCAGGCGCCCGGCCATGCGGCCGAAGGCGCCGCCATCCTTGCCCTTGCGCCCCTTGCGCCCGCGCGTGGCCATCGGTGCGCGCCGGGCCCTGCGCCTGCTCGTCGGCCTGTTCACGGCCCTTACGGGCGCGGGCCGACGCTTGCCCGGAGCGCGGCGAACACGTCGGCCGTCGCCGGGCGCACGCCGCGCCACATCGCGAAGGATTCGGCGGCCTGCTCGACCAGCATGCCGAGGCCATCGCTCGCCCGGGCGCTGCCCCCGGCGTGCGCCGCCCGCATGAAGCGCGTCGGTTCGGCCCCGTAGACCATGTCGTAGGCGAGCCGCAGCGAGGGCCAGAAGTCGTCGGGTATCGGGAGGCTCGCATCGGCGAGGCCCGCGGAGGTCGCGTTGATGGCGATGTCGCCGCGCAGGCTCCCGAGGTCCTCGAAGCCGCGCGCCGTGAGCCGCGGATCGCCGAAGGCCGCCACCAGTTCGGCCGCCTGCGCCGGGCGCCTGGCCACGACCACCAGCCGCTCGACGCCGGCGGCGAGCAGCGGACCGACCACGCCGCGCGCGGCACCGCCGGCGCCGAGCAGGACCAGCCGTGCGCCGGCCAGCGTCATCCCGAGCCGTCCGCGCAGGTCGGCGACGAGGCCGAGCCCGTCGGTGTTGTCGGCCCAGGTGCCGTCGCCATCGAAGCCCAGCGTATTGGCCGCGCCCGCCTGGCGCGCCCGTTCCGAGAGGCGATCGGCCAGGGCCGCCGCCTCGCGCTTGAAGGGCACGGTGACGTTGAGGCCGCGACCGCCGGCCTCGCGAAACGCCGTCACGGCCGCCCCGAAACCGTCGAGCGGCGCGAGCAGGCGCTCGTAGGTGAGCGCCTGGCCGTGCGCCGCCGCGAAGCGCGCATGGATCGCCGGTGACAGGCTGTGGGCGACCGGGTTGCCGATCACGGCATACCGGTCGACGGCGGGCCCGGTGTCGCTCATTCGGACTCGCTCGTGCGCAGGGCCCCGTTGGTGAAGGTCCAGGTCCGCACGATCTGCAGGATGTCGCCCTCGCGCGCCATCTCCGGCGGGAAGGGCTCGTAGGGCGCGCCGGCGAAGACGATCTCCTTGACGGCGCGGTTGAGGACCTCGTGCTCGGACTTGCGGTTGACGACGATGTCGACCACGTTGCCGTGCTTGTCGATCTCCACGGTGATCACGAGCGAGCCGTAGAGCTTGCCGCGCGCCTCGGCCGGATAGCGTTCGGTGCCGAGCTGTTCGATGCGCGCCGCCCAGTCGGACACATAGCGGGCATAGGTGACGCCGACCGCGTTGACGCCGAAGGTCAGGCGCCGGGGCCGCTTGTTGTAGTCGGAGATCTGGCGCTCGATCTGGGCCTGCAGCCGCGCGATCAGCTGCTCGGTCTGTTCCCGGTCGTCGCCCGGTTCGGCGCGCGGCTCGGGCTGGGCGGGCTGGTCGCGCACCTGGCCCTGCTCGCTCGCGCGCGCGAGCAGGCGGCGCTGCAGCTCCTCGAGCTCGCGCACCCGCTGCTCGCGCTGCGCGATCGCCTCGCCGTCGCTCACATGCGCGCTCGCGACGAGCGGCGATGTGGCCCGGCCTTCGTCGCGGTCGCCGCCGCCTTCCATGTTGACCTGGGCCACCACGTCGGGCGCGAGCGGTTTCGCTTCCGTGCCGGCATTGAGGAGCACCACCTCGAGGCGCGAATCACGCGGCGCGAGCACGAGCGGCGGGGGCGGCGCAAAGCGCACGGCGAGCACCACGAGGTGCAGCAGCACCGAAAAGCCGACGCCGATCATCATCGGATCTCGCAGGCCGCCGCCGGCCGCGGGATTCGGCAGCGTGATCACCGCTCGCTCGCCACCGCCGGGGTATCGGGGCCGGGCTCGCCGAGCTCGCCGGGTTCGTCGGGCTGCACCTGCCCCGCGAGGTCGACGAAGCGACCGTGCAGGGACAGGTCGAGCAGGTCATGCTCGAGGAGATCGACCAGAATGCGCCGCCCCGGCGGCAGCGGCGGCAGGCCGGTGGGACGGAAATAGAGCGGCGCGGCGGAGAGCCGGACCAGGTCGTCGCGCACCGTCACCGCCTCGTGGCGGCGGATGCCCTGCTGCTCGAGCCAGCGCAGGCACCAGTAGCGCTCCATGCGCTGCTGGAAGTCGACGTAGGCGGCGTGCCGCGCCTCGAAGGCCGCGATCACCGCCATCAGCTCCGTATCGTTGTTGGCATAGGGCGCGGCATCGCCGGTGACCGCCGCCAGGATCTGGCGCTGGTTGACGAGGTCGATGTAGCGGCGCAGCGGCGAGGTCGACCAGATGTAGTGGTCGACGCCGATGCCCTCGTGCGGCGCGGGGTGGATGCCCATGCGCACCCGGCCCGCCTGCTGGCTGCGGTAGAGGCCGGCGATGCCGCTCTCGGCGAGCAGCCGGCCCCACTCGCTGTTGGCGAGGATCATCAGCTCGGAAACGATCCGGTCGAGCGGGGCATCGCGGCGCCGTTGCACGATGCGCACGGTGTCGCCCTCGATGAAGAAGCTGAAGTCGGTGCGAAAGCGCGGCTCGGGCTTCCCGCGCACGATCTCGCGCTCGGCGCAGAGCGCGTTCGACAGGCGCCAGAGCACGCGCAGGGCGTCGCCCTGGGGCAGCGGAGCGCCGGGCGATTCGAGCGCGGCCTCGGTGACCACCGCATCGAGCGTGTCGTGGCGCAGGTTCTCGACCACCCGCACCCGCTCCAGGCGCGAGAAGCGATCGACGACGCGGGTGCCCTCGACATCGAGGTCGGCGTAGAGCGACAGGGCCGGCACGCTGCCGCCCGAATCGAGCGAGAAGCGCCCCAGCAGCCAGGGCGGCAGCATGAGGATCTTCTCGCCGGGCATGTACACGGTCGACAGGCGCTCGCGGGCGACGCGGTCGAGCCGCGAGCCCGGGTCGATGCCGACCGCCGGGACGGCGATGTGGATGCCGACCCGCATGCGACCGTCGTCGAGCCGCCTGACCGAGAACGCATCGTCGATCTCGATCGTGCTCGAGTCGTCGATGGAGAAGGCTTCGACCGCCGCGTCGGACAGGCCGTCGAGGCGCTCGTCCCAGTCGGGCTCGCTGTCGTGCAGGTCGGCCGGGAAGCCCGTGCCCATCGGGAAATGCTCGAACTCGAAGCTTGCCCGGTGCAGGCCCTGCGCGGAACCGAAGGCGCCCAGCTCCGAGAGCAGCCTGTCGGGCGACTTGCGCGCGGCGCTCGCCGCGCGATCGAGCGCCCGGTACTCGATGCCCGTCTTGTCGGGACGCACCACCAGGGCGACCGCGATGCGGGCGAAGGCCTCGGGCAGGCGACCGGCGAGCATCTCGTCGGCGAGCCGCTCGATCTCGAGCTCCTGTTGCCGCCGGCGCTCGATCGCCGCGAGCGCGGTCTGCAGGGTCTCGCGATCGGCCGGCCGGAAGCGCCCCTTGCCCTTGCGCGGGAAGTACACCGGCGCCGACTGCAGCCGCAGCAGCAGGGCCGTGGCCTCGGCGGCCGACGGCTCATGGCCGAAATAGTCGGACGCGAGCTCGGCGAAACCGAACTCCTCGCTCGGGGCGCACTCCCACAGGAAGTCGATGTCGATGTCCTCGGCAAGCTCGCGCGCGGCCGGCAGCAGCTCGCCAGGCGCGGGACTGTCGAAGCGCAGGTGGACGAATGCCGCCTTCACCTTGGCGCGACGGCCGGTGCTCAGTTCGACCTGCAGGCTCGTCCCGTTGTCGACCAGGATCGTCCCCGTCTTCAGGTCGCCGTTTTCCTCGACAAGTACATAGCTCATTGCGGCCCGATTATACGGGCCCGCCCCCGGCCGCCGGTCGGCCCGGGGGCACCTCGCCGCGGCTTCAGCCCGCCCGGATTCCGGCGAATTCCAGCACTTCGGGCAGGTAGCTCGCGAAATCCGACAAGCCGTGGTCGCTGCCTTCGATGAGCCGGGTACGCACCCCCGGATAGGCGGCGACCATCTCGCGCCAGTCGAGCAGTTCGTCGCC
>DAIMFM010000106.1:0-2853 GCA_036724585.1 Burkholderiaceae bacterium
GTCCGGCCGCTGCGCTCGCAGCTCTGACACGATCGGCCCGCCGGGGGGGGGCAGGCGGCCGCCCGAACCGGCCGGCCCGGGCTCGCCGGCCGGCGCGGACCCGCATGGCTCGAGTGGAACGCCGCCTGCGGGAACCCCGGTTCGCGCATCGGCCGGCTGGCTACTACAATCGCCACGCGTTGAGCGCGAGCCGGACCTTCCCGTGCGCGCGGACAGCAACGGGAGCCGGGGTCCAGATTGGGCAGGTGGAAGAATGCGGTGGCCAATCCCGCCGAGCAGCGCGAGCTGCGGCAGGATGTCCTCTATCGCGAGGCGGCGCGCGCGTTCCGCGAGAACGGCTACCACGCCACCTCCCTCGAGAACATCGCCCGGGCGCTGGGGATCAGCAAGCCCACGCTCTATCACTACGTGAAGACCAAGGGCGACCTGCTCTTCCAGATCCACATGGCGGCATCGGCCCAGGCGCTCGCGTCACTGTGCCGCGAGTCCGGCCTGAGCGGGCTCGAGCGGCTGCGCCGCACGGTACGCGACTACACCTGCTCCACCGTCGGCGAGGACAGCTACAGCGTCGTGATCCTGGAGGAGAAGTCGCTGCGCCCGGATCAACTCACGATCGTCGTGCGCGAGCGCGACAAGTTCGAGGCCGGCCTGCTGGGGATGGTCGAGGACGGCATGCGCGACGGTTCGATCGTCCCCGGCAACCCGCGTTTCGTGGTCTTCAGCGTCCTCGGGACGATGAACTGGGTCACCAAGTGGTACCGGCGCGGACGGGCCTGGACGATCGACGAGATCGGCGAGGGCGTGGCCACCTTCGTCTGCCGCGCCCTCACCCCCGACGGCGCTCCGCGCCCGGCCGGCAACGATCTCTTCGCGCCGCCGTCCAGGGCCGACAGGAAACCGCGCGCGGCTCGTTGAAGGCCGGTCGCGCCGGTCGCGCCGGTTGTTGCCGGCGCGCGGGAGGTGCGCGCATCGAGCGGGAGGCCCCGCAGGGAGGCCGCCAGCCGCCTGCCGCCGCCCCATCCGTCCATCCGCGGACCCGGCCCGCCCGATGCGCCGCGGGCTCCATTCGACTTTGGAGTCGATAACCCGACCACGAGGTTGACACGCCTTCGACCCCACTGCAGAATCGCGCCGGTCCACTGGAGATGTGATGGTCGAGGAGCAGCAAGCTGCCCGGTCCGCGACGAAGCCCGCGGCAGGCGCCCCCCTGTTGCGCGCCGAAGCGATATCGCGCCGCTTCGGCGGCGTCCAGGCCGTGCGCGACGTCTCGTTCGATGTCGACGCCGGCGAGGTGGTCGGTCTCATCGGCCCCAACGGCTCGGGCAAGTCGACCTGCGTCAACCTGCTCTCGGGCACGCTCTCGCTGAGCGCCGGCCGGGTGCTGATGTCGGGCGCCGTGCTCGACGGCGCGCGCATCGAGCAGGCGGTCGCGCGCGGGGTCGTGCGCACCTTCCAGGCGACCCAGGTCTTCGCCGAGTTCACCGCGCTGGACAACGTGCTGGTGGGTTGCCACACCCTCTATCGCACCCGCCCCACTGCGGCGGCGCTGCGCAGCGCCGGGTCGCGCCGCGAGGAAGAGGCGCTGCGCGCCCATGCGCTGGACTGCCTGCGCTTCGTCGGCATCGCCCATCGCGCGGAGTCGGTCGCCGGCACGATGTCCGCGGCCGAGCAGCGCCTGCTGATGATCGCCGTGGCCCTGGCCGCCCGGCCCAAGGTGCTCCTGCTCGACGCGCCCGCCGCCGGCATGGTCGCCGCCGAGCGGCGCGCGCTGGCCGACGTCATCCGGGCGATGCCCGGTCGCGGCACGGCGGTCCTCGTGATCGAGCATCACATGGGCCTGATCATGCAGGTCTGCGACCGCATCGTCGTGCTCAACTTCGGGCAGAAGATCGCCGAGGGCACGCCGGCGGAGATCCGCGCCAACGAGGCCGTCGTCGAGGCCTACCTGGGAACTCGCCACGATGATGCTTGAGGTCGAAGGCCTGCGCGTGGGGTATGGCAAGGCCGAGGTCGTCCATGGCGTCGACTTCCGAGTGGACGCGGGCGAGTGCGTCGCCCTGATCGGCCCCAACGGCGCCGGCAAGTCCACGATCCTCAAGTCGATCTGCGGCCTGGTGCCGCCGATCTCGGGATCGATACGCTTCCTCGGCGAATCGCTCGTCGGCATGCCCGGCCACCGCATCGCCGAGCGCGGCATCGCGATGTGCCCCGAGGGCCGGCAGATGTTTCCCGAGATGACGGTGCTCGAGAACCTGCGCATGGGCGCCTACACACGCCGGCGCCAGGACCTCGAGGAGAGCCTCGACCAGGTGATGGAGCTCTTCCCGCGGCTGCGCGAGCGCGCCCGCCAGGACGCCGGGACATTGTCGGGCGGCGAGCAGGAGATGGTCGCGATCGCGCGCGTCCTCATGGCGCGCCCCCGGCTGTGCATCTTCGACGAGCCGTCGCTCGGCATCGCGCCGCGGGTCGTCGACGAGATCGAGCAGACCCTGCAGAAGGTCAAGGCGAGCGGCGTCACCATCCTGCTCGTCGAGCAGGCGGTCTCGATGGCCCTGCGCGTGGCCGATCGCGCCTACGTGCTGGAGGCGGGGAACATGGTCCTCGAGGGTCCGTCCGCCGAGCTGGCGCAGGCCGACAGCGTGCGCAACGCCTACCTGGGTTTCTAGTGCAGCAGACAAGCCCGACGCCGGCCCGGGCTCGAGGCCGGCAGACACGGAGACATGAGATGAGGAAATTCTGGTCAACGCTGGCGATCGCCGGTGCGATGGCCGCCTTCGCCGGGACCGGCGCGGCGGCCGACAAGACGGTGGTGCTGGGCGTGAGCGATGCGCTCAGCGGTGGCGGCGCGGTGTA
>DAIMFM010000106.1:2863-9941 GCA_036724585.1 Burkholderiaceae bacterium
GCCATCGAGGAGAGCAACGCCGCCGGCGGCTTCATGGTGGGCGACGACACCGTCAAGTTCGACACGATCGCGTACGACGACAAGGCGGACCCGACCGAGGCGACCAATGTCGCGCGCAAGCTGATCGACCGCGACGGCGTCAAGTTCCTGCTCGGCTACTGCTGCTCGGCCTCGACCGGCGCGGTCGCCTCCTCCATCGGCCGCGAGGACGTGATCATGCTCGTCGGCACGGCGGGCGCCCGGGCGATCACCGCCGCCGGCAACAAGAACGTGTTCCGCACCCGCCCGCCGGGCGACTACACCGGCGCGGCCGCGGGCAACTTCATCGCCGCGCAGGGCGTTAAGAAACTCGGCGTCCTGGCGGTGCGCGACAACACGCTCTTCGTCCAGTACCGCGACGAGATGCTCAAGGCCTTCAAGGCCGCCGGTGGCGAGGTCGTCGCCGTCGAGACCTTCGGTGGCCACGACCGCGACATGACCTCGCAGCTGACCAAGCTGCGCGGACTGTCGCCCGACGCCCTGTTCATCTCGGGCTACGTCGAGCAGGCCGCATTCTCGCATCGGCAGGCGCGCGAACTCGGCATCGATGTCCCGCGCTACGGCTTCTCCGGCGGCAGCCCCGAGCAGTTCCTGAAGGTCGCCACCAACGAGCAGATGGAAGGCGCCTGGGACCTCCTGTCGATCGAGTTCAACGCCGAGGTCCTCGGCCCGGTCGCGCAGGCCTTCGAGCAGCGCTTCAAGGCCAGGTACGGTGAGCCGCCGTCCCCCAACAGCGCGTTCGCCTACGACCAGGTCTACGTCCTGCGCGACGCCCTGCAGGCCGCGGGCACCACGACCGACCTGAAGAAGATCCGCAATGCGATCGCCAACCTGCCGGTACCCAAGGAGGCGCTGCTCAAGTACCTGCCGATCGACGGGAAGATGTTCGACGGCAAGGGCCAGGCCTACATCGCCAACGGCGCCTTCCAGTGGGAGGACGGCACCTGGCGCTTCCGCACCGAGCTGCCATCGGATCCCGAGGGCTACTCGGCATACCTGAAGTCGATCCGCAACTAGCGGGCGTCCATCCAACCGAACCGGGGTTCGCGTGGTCGATCTCTTGCAGCAGGTCTTCAACGGACTGGTGACGGGCAGCATCTATACGCTGATCGCACTGGGCCTGACGACCATCTTCGGCATCCTGGGCATCGCGCACTTCGCCCATGGCAGCGTGGCGATGTTCGGCGGCTACCTGACGTACTTCCTGATGACGTCGGTCGGCCTGTCGCTCATCCCCGCGATGGTCCTCGCCATGGTCGCGGGCGCGGCGCTCGGGGTCGTGATCGAGCGCCTCGCCTACTACCCGGTGCGCATGGCCCCGCCGATCAACGCCTTCATCATCGCGCTCGGCCTGACCCTCGTCATCGAGAAGGCCAACCTGCTGATGTTCGGCGTCGACCAGGTCATCATCGCGACCCCGTACTCGCGGGTGTTCGAGATCGGCGGGGTCACCTTCCCCGAGCTGCGCGTCTACGTGCTCGCCATCGCCGCCATCCTGGTGCTGGCCATGACGTGGATGGTGCAGCGCACGTGGATGGGCATGGCGATCCGTGCCGTCGCCCAGAACCGCGCGACCGCGGTGCTGATGGGCGTGGACGTGAACCGCGTCTCGATGTTCGTCTTCGCGCTGTCCTCGGCGCTCGGCGTGGCCGCCGGCGTGCTGGTCGGCGCACTCTACGCGGTGGCGCCCGGTGTGAGCGGGGGCCTGGTGATCAAGGGCTTCGCGGTCCTGATCCTGGGCGGCCTCGGCTCGATTCCCGGCGCGATCATCGGCGGCATCGTCCTCGGCGTGACCGAATCCTTCTCCTCGGCCTTCGTGTCCTCGGGATACAAGGACGTGATCTCGTTCCTGCTGATGATCGCGGTGCTCCTGGTGCGCCCGGAGGGACTGATGCGCAGGGGGGCCCGCTGATGGTTCGCAACATCCTCCTCGCGGCGGCCGTCCTCGCCGCGGTCCTGTTCCCGATGTGGGTGACGGTGAACTACTTCGTGCACCTCGCGGTGCTCGCCATGGTGTTCATGATCGTCGCGCAGAGCGTCAACCTCATCCAGGGCTACACCGGCTACGTCTCGATCGCCCAGGGCGGGTTCATGGGCATCGGCGCGTACGCCTCCGCGCTCCTGTCGGTCGACGCCGGCTGGCCGGTGTGGCTGTCGATCGCCGTTTCCCCGGCGATCGCCGGGTTCACCGCGCTGGTGGTCGGCTATCCGTCCCTGCGGGTCAAGGGCCACTACTTCGCCATCGTCACGATGGCGCTGAACATGGTGGTGTTCATCGTCCTGGTCAACTGGATCCCGCTCACGGGCGGCGAGGGCGGCTACCCCGGCATCCCCATGCCCGAGCCGATCGGCTTCGGCGACTGGGCGATCGAGGTGGATTCGCGCATCGCCATGTACTACATCGTGCTGGCCGGCCTGTTGCTGGTGATGGCGGTGATGGCGGCGATCGTCCGCTCCCGGATCGGGCGGGTGCTGATGGCCATCCGGCAGAACGAGACCTTCGCCGAAGCCGCCGGCATCGCCGCCTGGAAGTACAAGCTGTTCGCCTTCTCCGCCAGCGGCGCCCTGGCCGGCTTCGCGGGCGCGCTCTACGCGCACTACATGGGCTTCCTGAGTCCCACGCCCTTCTCGGTCGACGCCTCGCTCAACGCGATCCTGGCCGTCATCCTCGGTGGCAGCGGCACCCTGTCGGGGCCGCTCGTCGGGGGCCTGCTGACGGTGCTCCTGCCCGAGGTGCTGCGCGTGGCCGAGGTGTTCCGGCTCATCATCTACGGGCTGCTGCTGGTGGTCGTGATGATCTTCCTGCCGCATGGCCTGGTGCCGGCGCTGGTGGGCCGGCTCACACGAGGGCGCCGCCCGGCCGCGGCGGGCGCCACGCTGGCACGGGGCGAGGAATGACGAGCTTCAGCCTCGGCCACCTGCTGCGCCACCATGCGCGGCGCGCGCCGGACGCGCCGGCGATCGCCGACCCTGCCGGCGCGCTCACCTACGGCCAGTTCGACCGCAGGGCGGCGGCCTGCGCGCGGCAGCTGCAGGAAGCGGGCGTGGGCCCGGGCGGGCGCGTCGTCTTCGTGATCCCGAACTCGCTTGCCTGGGCGATCGTCTATCACGGCGCGCTGCAGGCGGGCGCCGTGCCGGTGCCGCTCAACGCGAAGCTGGCGCCGGCCGAGCTCGGCGCCATCATCGGCGATTGCGAGCCGGCGGCGGTGGTCGGTCCGGCCGACGTGCTGGCGACGGTGCGCGCCGCCCTGGCAACCGGTCCCGCGTCGACGGGGCCCGCCCCGGCCTGGGTCGAACTGCGACCCACCCTCGTCGAGGCCGAGGCGGATCCGCGGCCGATCCCGCCGGCCGATCCCGCCTCGACCGCGCTGATCCTCTACTCCTCGGGATCCACGGGCCTGCCCAAGGGCGTCGAGCTCAGCCATGCCAACATTCTCTGGAACGCGCAGGCCTTCGCCTTCGACCTGCTGCGCCTGACGCCGGACGACATCGGCTACACCGCGCTGCCGCTGTCGCATGTCTTCGGCCATACCTGCCTGTTCTCGAGCTTCCTGTTCGCCGGCGCCTCGATGTTCATCACCGATGGCTTCGATCCGCAGCAGGTGTTCGCCGGGCTCGCCGCGACGCGCGCGACGGTGTTCATGGGCGTGCCGACGATGTACTGGACGATGGCGCGCGCCGAGCTGCCGGCGGGCATCGACCTGTCGCGCTGGCGGGCCTGCGTTTCCGGCGGCCAGGCGCTGCCGACCGATGTCCATGAACGCTTCGAGCGCCGCTTCGGCGTGCTGATCTCCGAGGGCTACGGCATGACCGAGGCCAGCCCGTCCGTGACAGGCAACCGCTTCCATGGCATGCGCAAGCCGGGCTCGGCCGGCCAGCCCTACCTGGGTGTCGAGATGCGGGTGGTGGACGAGGCGGGCCGCGACGTGCCGACGGGCGCGACCGGCGAGCTGCTGCTGCGGGGCCCGGGCATCGCCCGGGGCTACTTCCGCAAGCCGGAGCTGACCGCCGCGACGTTCGCCGACGGCTGGCTGCGGACCGGCGACATCGGTCGCATCGACGAGGACGGCTTCCTGTTCATCGTCGATCGCAAGAAGGAAATGATCATCACCGGCGGCTACAACGTGTACCCGCGGGAGATCGAGGAAGTGGTCCACCGCTTCGAAGGCGTCCTGGAGGTGGCCGCGATCGGCGCCCCCGACGAGCGCCTGGGCGAACGGATCGTTGCCTTCGTCGTCGCGGCCGATGCGGCGGCGCCGGTCGACGCCGCCGCGCTGCTCGCCCACTGCAACGACGGCCTGGCGCGCTACAAGGTGCCGCGCGAGATCCGCCTCGTCGAGGCCCTGCCACGCAATGCCACCGGCAAGGTCGACCGCCTGCGCCTGCGCGCGGTCGCCGCCGACCCGAGCTTCGTTCCAATCGATCAGGAGACCCGCAAATGACACAGGACGAGTTCGTCCGGCTGCTCGACGAGTTCACCCTGGCGGCCGAATCCGGCGACGGCGAGCGCTTCTCGCGCTGCTTCACCGAGGATGGCGTCTACTACGACTACATCTACGGCGCCCACACCGGCCGCGCCGACATCGCGCACATGATGTCGAACCTCTTCCATCGCGATGCCGGCGACGACTACCGCTGGGAGATGTTCGACCCGGTGTGCAACGGCGAGATCGCCTACGCCTGGTCGCTGTCGAGCTTCTCGTCGCGCATCGAGGAGTTCAAGGGGCGCTTCGTGGTGATCGACGGCATGAGCCGCTTCGTGCTGCGTGACGGTCTCATCGCCGAATACCGCGAATCGGTCAACGGCGGCGTGGCCATGCACCAGCTCGGCGTGGAGCCGACCCGCATGGACAAGGTCTTCGCGCGCTGGACGCAGAGGCTGCGCGAGCGACCCGAGACGCAGGCCTACCTCGCGCGACCCAAGCGCGCAGGGGGCGGCTGAGGCGGCCGCGACTGCCCCGGCAGGGGGCGACATCCATCGAAACGACCAGGGAGCCAGCATGGACTACCAGCACATCCTGTACGCCGTCGAGGACGGTGTCGCCACGATCACGCTCAACCGGCCCGACCGGCTCAACGCCTGGACGATGACGATGGAGCGCGAGGTGCGCAGCGCGATGGAAGCCGCCGATGCCGACGCGGCCGTGCGTGTCGTCGTGCTCACCGGCGCCGGCCGCGCCTTCTGCGCCGGCGCCGACATGGACGAGCTCAAGGACCTCGATCCGGACGACATCTCCGACACCACCTGGACCCGGCCGTTCGACATGAACCGCCGCGCCGACTGGCAGACCCGCTACTCGTTCTACCCGGCGATCGGCAAGCCGATCATCGGCATGATCAACGGCGCCGCCGCCGGCATCGGCCTGGTCCACCTGCTGTACTGCGACGTGCGCTTCGCCGCCGACCAGGCGGTGTTCACGACGTCGTTCGCGCGCCGCGGCCTGATCGCCGAGCATGGCCTGAGCTGGATGCTGCCGCTGGTCGTCGGCCATGCGAACGCCTGCGACCTGCTCCTGTCCGCGCGCCGGGTCACCGCCGTCGAGGCGAAGGAGATGGGCCTGGTCAACCGCCTGGTGCCGGCCGCCGAGCTGGCCGCGGTCACCTACGAGTACGCCCGCGACCTCGCCCACAACGTTTCGCCGCGCGCGATGCGGGTGATCAAGCGCCAGCTCTACGAGGTGCCGTTCCAGACACTGGCCGAGGCCACCATCGATGCCAATCGCGAGATGGCGCTGAGCGTGCGCAGCGACGACTTCCGCGAGGGCGTGGCGCACTTCATCGAGAAGCGCCCGGCGCGCTTCACCGGGCAGTGAGCGAGGCGCTCGCGCCGGCGCGGCCGACCGGCGCGCCGCCGGGGCTGGCCATGGCGTCGCTCTACACGCCGGCCGAGCGTGCCTTCGCCGAGGAGGTGAGCGGGTTCGTCGCGGCCAGCCTGCCCGCCGACATCCGGGATCGCCTGCTCGCCGGCGGGCGCGAGACCCGCGAGGACGTCGTCGCCTGGACGCGCATCCTGCACGCCCGCGGCTGGAGCGCCTACCGCTGGCCGGTGGAGTACGGCGGGGCCGGCTTCACGCCGGTGCAGTGCGCGCTGTTCGACGACATCTGCCTGCGCATGGGCGCGCCGGAGCTCGTGCCCTTCGGCCATCGCATGGTCGCGCCGGTGCTGATGCGCTACGGCACCGAGGAGCAGAAGCGGCGCTTCCTGCCCCCGATCGCATCGGGCGACGCCTGGTGGGCCCAGGGCTATTCCGAGCCCGGCGCGGGTTCGGACCTGGCCGCGCTGCGGACCCGGGCGCGCCGCGACGGCGACCACTACGTCATCGACGGCCAGAAGACCTGGACCACGACGGCGCACCTGGCCGACTGGATCTTCTGCCTCGTGCGCACCTCGGACGGGCCGCGCAAGCAGGATGGCATCAGCTTCCTGCTCGTGGACCTGCGCAGCCCCGGCATCCAGATCCGGCCGATCATCACCTTCGACGGCCACCACGAGATCAACGAGGTCTGGTTCGACCAGGTCCGGGTGCCGGTCGGTAACCTCGTCGGTACCGAGGGCGGCGGCTGGGCCTGCGCCAAGTACCTGCTCGAGCACGAGCGGCTCAACTTCGGCGGCATGGGTTTCTGCAAGCGCGAGATCGCGCTGCTGCGCCGGCTCGCCGCGACGGCGGTACGCGGCGGTCGGCCGGCGCTCGAGGACCCGGCGATCGCGGGCCGGCTCGCGGCGCTGGAGGCGCGGCGCGCCGGCGTCGAACTGATGAACCTCCAGGTGTTCCGCCGCCTCGAGCAGGGCATCCGAGACGACCTCGACCCACCGTTGCTCAAGATCATCAGCTCCCACCTGCAGCAGGACATCGCGGAGCTGCAGACGCGCATCCTCGGCGTGCACGGCCTCGATCCCGCCGGGGTGGCCGCGACCTACTGCAACCTGCGCAAGACGACGATCTACGCCGGCTCGAACGAGATCCAGCGCAACATCGCCGCCAGGCGCCTGCTCGGCTAGCACGATGACCACGGACGTCACTCCCGCCGCCCCCGTCCT
>DAIMFM010000107.1:0-1909 GCA_036724585.1 Burkholderiaceae bacterium
GGCTTGGGTGTGGGCGTCCGTGGGGGTGGGGGCCCCTCGCGGCGGCGCCGCGCCGCGCGTCACCGGCTTCCCGTGGTGGGCGCTGCCGCTGCTGGCTCCCTTCGACGAGACCCTGCGCGAGATGCGCGAGGTTCGTCGGTTCTGGCACGAGCCGCTGCGCCTGGACAACTCCCGCCTGCTCGAAGTGCTCGGCGACGAACCGCATACTCCGCTCGACCAGGCGATCGAGGCGACGCTCCTCGGCCTGGGCTGCCTGGCCGACGCGCCGTCCGGGCTCGCACCGGCCTGAGGCTGCGCAGGGGAAGGGGCGCGGCGGCCCCGGAGACGGATTTCGCCCTGCATGCTAGCTTCGGACGGTGACGATGCGCCCTGGAGGGGACGCCATGCCGATCGAAGGCCGTAGCCGGGGCGTTGCCGCGGCGCTCGATGCCGCCCGTGAGCGCTACGTGGCGGCGAACCCGCGCAGCGAGGAACAGCACCGCAAGGCCGCCCGCGTACTGCCCGGTGGCAATACGCGCACGTCGCTCTTCAGCGAACCCTTTCCGATCACCGTGGCCAGGGCCGAGGGCGCCACGCTGACATCCATCGACGGTCGCGACTACATCGACTTCCTGGGCGAGTACACGGCTGGCCTGTACGGGCACTCGAACCCGGTGCTGCGCCAGGCGATCCTCGATGCGCTGGACAAGGGCTGGGTGATGGGCGGGCACATCCGGCACGAGGAGGAACTGGCCCGCCTGATCTGCGAGCGCTTCGCCTCGATCGAGCTGGTGCGCTTCGCCAACTCGGGCACCGAGGCCAATCTCTTCGCCATCTCGATGGCGCGCGCCATCACCGGCCGGGACAAGGTCGTGGTCTTCGAGGGCGGCTACCACGGCGGCGTCTTCACCTTCGGCCTGCAGCGCAGCGCGATGGAGGCGCCCTTCGATTTCGTCAAGGCCCCGTACAACGACATCGACGGCACCCGGGCAACGCTCGATGCGCACGCGGCCGACATCGGCACCGTCATCCTCGAGCCCATGCAGGGCTCGGCCGGCTGCATCCCGGGCGACCCGGCTTTCCTCGCGATGCTGCGCGAATGGACCACGCGGCATGGCGCGCTGCTCGTCTTCGACGAGGTGATGACCTCACGGCTTGCGCCCGGGGGCATGCAGGCGCTGTGCGGCGTGACGCCCGATCTCACGACGCTCGGCAAGTACATCGGCGGGGGCTTCAGCTTCGGCGCCTTCGGCGGGCGCGCCGACCTCATGGCGCGCTGCGACCCGCGCCGGCCCGATGCCTTCGGCCATGCCGGCACCTTCAACAACAATGTCTTCACCATGGCCGCCGGCGTGGCGGGCCTGCGCGACGTCTACACGCCCGAGGCGGCCGAGGCGCTGAATGCCAGGGGCGATGCGCTGCGCGCGCGGCTCAACGAGGTGGCGAGCGCGGCCCGCTTCCCGATGCAGTTCACTGGCATGGGCTCGATGATGAACGTGCACATGCATGCCGGCCCGGTGCGCAATGTCCGTGACCTGGCGGCCGGCGATGCGGCGCGGCGCGACCTCTTCTGGTTCGACCTGCTCGAGCAGGGCCTGTGGCTCGCGCGGCGCGGCATGATCAACCTGTCGCTGCCGATCGGCGATGCCGAATGCGATCGGCTGGTGGATGCGGTGGCGGGCTTCGTGGAGCGAACACCGACATGACGACCGACAACTACGGCCCGAGCGGCGGGCCGGTGCAGCTCTTCTACCTCGAGCGCAGCGCTCCGCGTCGCCCGATGGTGGCCCGCGGCGAGGGCATCTACCTGTGGGACACGCAAGGGCGGCGCTACATCGATGCGTCGTCCGGGCCGGTGGCGTCGAACCTGGGACACGGCAATGCGCGGGTGATCGCCGCTGCCGACCGGCAGATGCGATCACCCGCGCAT
>DAIMFM010000107.1:1919-9873 GCA_036724585.1 Burkholderiaceae bacterium
GCCGGCTACTTCCTGGCCGGACATGGCCGCACGATCCTCCTGGAGCGCGAGACCCAGCTCGGCTACCACAGCACCGGCCGCTCGGCCGCGCTCTATACCGACACCTACGGCGCCGCGCCGGCGCGCGCCCTGACGGTCGCGAGCCGCGCCTTCTTCGAGAACACAGCCAACATCGCCCTGGCCGACAGCCTGGCGCAACTGGCCGGGCCCGGGCTCGAGCGGGCCTTCTTCGTCTCCGGCGGCTCCGAGGCCACCGAGAGCGCGATGAAGCTCGCACGGCAGTACGCGATCACGCAGGGGCAGGCAACGCGCTGGAAGGTGCTGTCGCGCAACCCGAGCTACCACGGCGGCACCATGGGGGCCATCGGCATCAGCGGCGATCCGGTCTCGGAGGCCGCCTTCGGGCCGATGACGCGACTGATGCCCAAGGTGCCGGCACCCTTCACCTATCGCCTGCCCGAGGGCCATACCGCCGGGACATGGGCGGACCATTGCGCCGATGCGCTCGAGGAGGCCATCCTGCGCGAGGGCCCCGAGACGGTGCTGGCGTTCTTCCTCGAACCGGTGGGCGGGCTTGCCACCGGGGCGCTGGTGGCGCCCGATCGCTACTACGCGCGGGTGCGCGAGATCTGCAGCCGCCATGGCGTGCTCCTGGTCTTCGACGAGGTGATGAGCGGCGCGGGACGCACCGGGCGCTTCCTCGCGGCCCATCACTGGCCCGAGGGGCGGCCCGACATCGTGACGCTCGCCAAGGGCATCGGCGCCGGCTACACGCCGCTCGGCGCGGTGCTCGCCTCTCGCGGCATGGTCGATGCGCTGGCCGAGGCGGGCGGCTTCATGAACGGCTTCACCTACGCCTCCAATCCCCTGTCGTGCGCCATCGGGCAGGCGGTCGTCGCCGAGACGCTCGAGCGGGGACTGATCGCCAACGCCGCCGCGATGGGCGAGCGCCTGCGCGAGCGGCTGCTGGAGGTCCAGGCGGGCAGCGGCATCATCGGCGATGTCCGCGGCAAGGGACTGCTGATGGCGATCGAGATCGTCGCCGACCGGGAGACGAAGGCGATCCTGCCCGCGCAGGCGCGGGCGATCCCGCGCATCGTCGCCCTCGGCATGGAGCGCGGCCTGCTGCTCTACTCGCGCCGCACCGCCAACGGGAAGTTCGGGGAATGGCTGATGGTGGCGCCGCCCCTGATCGTGACCGCGGAGCAGGTCGACACGATCGCCGCGCTCATCGGCGAGACGCTCGCCGCCTTCGAGAAGGAGCTGCGCGCCTCCCCCTGAACCCCGACGCGGGTGTCAGCCGGCGGGGTTCAGCTTGTCCTGGGTGCGGGTATCGAAGTCGCTCGCGTCATGGCGCTCGTGCAGCTGGCTCGCCGGGTCGCCCACGAGGCGGTTGACCATCCGGCCGCGCCGCACCGGCGGCCGTTTCGCGATCTGGTCGGTCCAGCGCTGGACGTTCCTGTACTCGTGCACCGAGAGGAACTCGCCGGCCTCGTAGACCAGGCCCTTGGCGAGCGCGCCGTACCAGGGCCAGACCGCCATGTCGGCGATGGTGTATTCGTCGCCGCCGAGGTACTCGACCTCGGCGAGCCGCCGGTCCAGCACGTCGAGCTGGCGCTTGACCTCCATCGCGAAGCGGTCGATCGCATACTCGATCTTGAACGGGGCGTAGGCATAGAAGTGGCCGAAGCCACCGCCGAGGTAGGGCGCGCTGCCCATCTGCCAGAACAGCCATGACAGGCATTCGGCCCGCTTCGCCGGCTCGGTCGGCACGAAGGCGCCGAACTTCTCGGCGAGATAGAGCAGGATCGCGCCGGACTCGAACACCCGGATCGGCTCGGGGCCGCTGCGATCGAGCAGGGCGGGGATCTTGGAATTGGGGTTGATCGCGACGAAGCCGCTGCCGAACTGCTCGCCCTCGTTGATCCGGATCGGCCAGGCATCGTACTCGGCGCCGGCATGGCCGGCCGCGAGCAGTTCCTCGAGCATGACCGTGACCTTCACCCCGTTGGGCGTGGCGAGCGAGTAGAGCTGCAGGGGATGCCGTCCCACGGGGAGTTCCTTGTCGTGGGTCGGCCCGGCGATGGGGCGGTTGATGTTGGCGAATCGCCCGCCGCTTTCCTTGTTCCAGGTCCAGACCTTCGGCGGGACGTATCCGGTGTCGTCTGACATGCTTGGGATTCTCCAGAGGTTGATGGTGGTCGACCCTTGGTCGCTCAGATCCGGTAGACCTGACAGGCGGTCAGGCGATAGAGCGCCGCCTTCTCGTCGGCGGATGCGCCGGCCGTGATGCGCTTGAAAGCGTTCCAGAGCACGCCGTAGCCGGACGAGCAACCGTCGACCGGGAAGTTGCTCTCGAACATGGCCCGCTCCACGCCGAAGGCCTCGATGCAGGTTTCGATCCAGGGCTTCCAGGCGGCGGCCAGCGTTGCCGAATCCGGTGGCGATTCGGCCTCCTCGAAGCCGAAGCCGGTCAGCCGCATGCCCAGGCCGCCGAGCTTGACGACGACGTTGGGACAGCGGGCGAGCGTCGCGATCGAATCGCGCCACTGGGCGAAGACCTCGTCGCGCCGGCCGGCGTAGCCGCCCAGGCCCAGCGGCCCGCCGACATGGTCGAGCACGATGGTGGTGTCCGGGAACGCCCGGGCGAGCTCGACCAGCTCCGGGATCTGGGGATGGTAGAGCCAGGCGTCGAAGGACAGGCCGTGCGGCGCCAGCCGTCCGAAGCCCTCGCGAAACGCGGGATCCGCCATCAGTCCCGGCCGCGGGCGCGGGCCGCTGCGGGCATAGGCGGGATCGGGATCCGTCGAGAGCCCGTGGCGGATGCCACGGAACCGGGTGGGCGCGGCCTGCAGGTGCGCCTCGAGCACCTCGTCCACCGCGGCGCCCAGGCCGAGGTCGGCGAAGGCCACGATGGCGGCGCAGGCGTGCACGGCGCCTTCGCTGGCGTGCAGGCTGCGCCTGGCGGCCTCATCGACGAAGCGGGTCTCGCCGACCGGGCGCAGCTGCGGCGGGCCCTCGGCGAGATAGTGCTCGCCGCACTGGACGTAGACCGAGGCACGGACGCTGTGCCCCTGCCCGAAGTCGCCGAGCAGGTCCTCGAGCCGGTAGGGCCACTGCGGCCTGTCGAACAGGTGGTGGTGCGCGTCGATGATGTCGAGCTCCGGCTCGAGCGCCGGCTCCGAATGGAGCGCCTGCCACTGCGGATCGGATGGCGGATGGAACGGTCGGGTCGGCGTGCTGCCCATGGCTTCCTCCTCCTGCCCATTGTGCGGTGTTCCGCGTCGTGCCGCAGGCGTGGGGTCTTGTCCGCTATCCTTCGCCCAGCAGCCGCCGGCACGAAGCGGCCAGACCTCGGGGGGTATCCATCTCATGAAACCGACTGCGAGCACCGAAGCGACGCCGCCCGCGCGCGTCGCGCCGCTGCAACGACCCTCGCGCGAAGCGATCGCGCTGATGCCCGAGTTCGTCGGCCTGCCGCTCGAGCGGATCCACCTGGTCCGGGACGAAGCGCAGGCCGCGCGCGCACAGGAGGCCCTGGTGCGGGCCGGCCACGTCGGCTTCGATACCGAATCCAGGCCGGTCTTCGTGCGCGGCCAGCCGAACGAAGGCCCGCATGTGGTGCAGCTCGCCACGCCCGAGGAAGCCTTCCTCGTCCAGGTCGGGCCAGGCATGCCGGTCGAGTTCCTGCGCGCCGTGCTCGAGTCCGACGAGATCGTGAAGGTCGGCTTCGGGCTGCGCTCCGACCGGGCGCCGCTGCTCGCCAAGACCGGCATCGAACTGGGCGCCGCGGTGGACATCGGGCGGCGGCTGCGCGAGGCGGGCTACCGTCACGACGTCGGGCTGAAGGTCGCCGTGGCGATCGTGCTCGGCCAGCGCATGCGCAAGCCGAAGTCTGCGACCACTTCCAACTGGGCCCTGCCGCGCCTGCGGCCGGCGCAGCTGCTCTATGCGGCGAACGCCGCCTACGCCTCGCTGATGGTGTTCCAGCGCCTCGCCGGCGGCGCGGCGGAGACCGCGGCGTGACGGCGGCCGCCCCGCCGGCCCGGGTGGCCGCGCTCTGGCGCTATCCGGTCAAGTCGGTCGCGGGCGAAGCGCGCGACTTCCTGCGGCTGGAGGCACGCGGGGTCCGGGGCGATCGCGCCTGGGCCCTGCGCGACGCGCAAGGCAAGCTCGGCAGCGGCAAGACGACCCGGCGCTTCCGCTTCCTCGACGGCCTGCTCGAGTTCGGCGCCACGCTCCCCGATGCGGCCCACGACGAGGACGATGGCAGGACCGGCGCGCCCCGGCCCGGATCCGGCCCGCCGATGCTGCGATTCCCCGATGGGCGCGTCTTCAGGGCCGGCGACCCCGCGGGCGATGCGGCGCTTTCGGCATGGTTCGGCGAGCCCCTGGTGCTCGCGCCCGAGACGGGCGTGCCGCATCTCGACGCGGGGCCCGTCCACCTGCTGACGAGCTCGTCCCTCGCCTGGCTGTGCCGCATGCTGCCGGGGTCGGAGGTCGGCGTCGCGCGGTTCCGGCCGAACCTGCTGCTGGCCACCGAGGGCGAAGGACCCGTGGAGTCGGGGTGGATGGGCCATCTCCTGGGCATCGGCGAGGCGCAGTTGCGGATCCGCGAACCCACGCAGCGCTGCGTGATGGTCGCCGCCCCGCAAGGCGCGCTGGGTCGCGATCCCGGGATCCTGCGCGAGCTGGCGCAGCGCGTCGATGCCTGCTTCGGCGTCTACGCCGACGTGGTGGTGCCGGGTATCGTGAGGCGCGGCGACACGGTGCGCCGGATCGACTGATCCGGGCAATGCCTTCGGGGCACTGGCCGCGCGGCGCGAAGTTGCGCGATCATGGGGGCAATCGAAGAGCAGGGGAGACCGGATGCCCACGATCGGAATGAGAGCGAAGTTCCCGGTCCTCGCGGCCGCCCTCGCGCTGCTGCTCGCGGCCTGCGGCGGTGACGGCGCGGGCGGCGAAGGGGGGACCGGGGTCAACCCGGGCATTCCCGGTGGCCCCGGCACGCCGGGCAATCCGCTGCCCCCGCTGACGGGAGCCTGGTCGGGCACCTACGAGATCGGCACCGTGCAGGGCGCTCCCGACGAGGGCGACACCAGCCTGCTGGTGCTGGACAACGGCGAGTACTGGCTCTTCTATGGCGATGCGCTGCCGGGCGGTTTCGCGGTGCACGGCTTCGTGCAGGGCTCGGGGGTTTCGACCAACGGCGAGTTCGCTTCCACCAATGCCAGGGACTTCTTCGGCATCCTGCCGGTCCTCGCGGGCACGCTGGAGGCGAACTACACGACCCAGGCGGTGCTCGGGGCGGCCAGCTTCCCGCAGTGGACCACCGCTTTCTCGGGGACGCCCGTGCCGGCGTCCACCTACGACTTCGAGGCGCCGGCATCGCTGGACGATATCGTCGGCCTGTGGCCGATGCAGCTGCTCGACGGGACACCGGTGGATGTCACCATCCAGCCCGACGGCAGCCTGGGCGGCGAGGACAGCAGCAACTTCGGCGGTCCGCGATGCAGCTTCATCGGCGCCGCGGCCCCGCGACTCGATGGCACGAACGTCTTCGATATACAGCTGGAGTTCGGCCCGGCGCCCTGCACCCTGCCCAACCAGGTCGTCAGCGGGGTCGGTTTCACCCACACGATCGCGGGAACCGCGGTGCGCCAGTTCCTGGTCGGCGCGGTGGACGGGATCCGTTCGCAGGGCACGGCGCTCTTCGGCGTACGCTGAAGGCCCTCGCCCGGCCTCGACCGGGAAAGTGGCGGCGGCGGGAACGCAGGGACGGTCCGGCGCATCCAATGGACAGGGCGGGCCAGCCGGGCCGGCCCCGGCCAACCCGAAGGAACCATGGAACCCGCCATCTCCGCCAGCGTCAGCACGCCGATCTTCCGCAAGCACGATGCGGCTCCGGACCGGCCTGCCTCGGAGCGCATCCGTGCCCGTCTCGCCACGGCGGGGCAGCGCTTCCATGCCAACGACAACATCGCCGCCTTCCTCCGGCCCGGCGAACTCGACGAGCTGCGCGGCGAGGTCGAGGCGAGGATGCAGGCGGTGCTGGACGCGCTGGTGATCGATACGGCGAGCGACCACAACACGGCGGATACCGCGCGGCGCGTCGCGAGGATGTTCGTCGACGAGGTGTTCGGTGGTCGCTACCGCGAGGCGCCCACGGTCACGAGCTTTCCCAATGTCGCCCGGCTCAATGAGCTGATGATCGTGGGGCCGATCACCGTGCGCAGCGCCTGCTCCCACCATCTTTGCCCGATAATGGGCAAGGTGTGGATCGGCGTGCTGCCGAGCGCGGATTCCGACCTCATCGGCCTGTCGAAGTACGCCCGACTCTGCGACTGGATCATGAGCCGCCCGCAGATCCAGGAGGAGGCCGTGGTCATGCTGGCCGACGAGCTCGAGCGCCGGATTCGCCCCGACGGCCTCGCGGTGGTGATGGAGGCGGACCACGCCTGCATGCACTGGCGCGGGATCAGGGACGGCCAGCCGCTGATGACCAACTCGGTCATGCGAGGGGCCTTCCTCGCCGATCCGGACCTTCGTCGCGAATTCCTCGCCCTGATGCAACGAAAGTCGAAGTAGGGCCTCGAGAGGACTTGCCATGAACGCGCTGCCCCAACCCGAACCCGCCCTGGCCACGCCGGGCGCGACGGATCACGAGCTGGTGTCGCGGGCGGCCGCCGGCGATGCTGCGGCCTTCGAGACGCTGATGCGGCGCCACAACCAACTCCTGTTCCGGACCGCGCGCAGCATCCTCCGGACCGATGCGGATGCCGAGGATGCGGTACAGGAGGCCTACATGCGCGCCTGGCGGGCCCTGGGCTCCTTCCGGGCGGAGAGCCGGCTGTCGACCTGGCTGGTGCGGATCGTCACCAACGAAGCGCTGGGCCGGCTGCGTCGGGTGCGCGCGGAGATCATCCCCCTGGAGGCCGCCATGTCGTCGCCCGATCCCGGTACGCAAGCCGCCCTCACGGACCGGCCCGAGAACGGCCCCGGGCACGCGGTGCTGCGCGCGGAGGTCCGCAGGATCATGGAGGCCCGCATCGACCTGCTGCCGGAGCTCTACCGGACCGTCTTCATCCTGCGGGCCGTCGAGGAGATGAGCGTCGAGGAAGTGGCCGAGGCGCTGGACGTGCCGCCGGCCACGGTGCGCACCCGCTTCTTCCGCGCCCGCAGCCTGCTGCGCGAAGGCCTCGCCAGCGAGATCGACCTGGCGCTGGGCGACGTCTTCAGCTTCGACGGCGCGCGCTGCGACCGCATCGTCGCCCGGGTGCTGGCCCGGGGACGCGCCGAGGGCCTGGCCGGCCGTACGGGGGCGTGACATGGACGCGGACACTGACGAGGATCCCGGCCCGGACCTGGCCCGGGGCGTGACGCCGGCGCAGTTCGACGGGCGCTCGTTGCTGCGCGGCCATGTCGGCGACGAGGCGGTGCTGCTCGCGCGCATCGGCGACGAGGTGCTGGCGATCGGCGCGCAGTGCACGCACTACGGCGGGCCGCTGGACCAGGGCATCATCGACGGCGAGACGGTCCGGTGCCCGCTGCACCATGCGTGCTTCTCCCTGCGCACGGGCGAAGCCCTGGGCGCGCCCGCCTTCGATCCCGTCGCCTGCTGGCAGGTCGAGCGCGAGGGTGATCGCCTCGTCGTCAGGAAGCGCCTGCAGGCGGAGGTCGCCCCCCGGCGGGCCCCGGCGACGGCACCGGAGCGCATCGTCGTCATCGGCGGCGGGGCGGCCGGCTTTGCCGCCGCGGAAGGGCTGCGCCGGCAGGGCTTTCGCGGGCGGCTCACGATGCTGAGCGACGACCCCGACCCGCCCTGCGATCGTCCCAACCTCTCGAAGGACTACCTCGCGGGCGACGCGCCCGAGGAGTGGATTCCGTTGCGTCCCGGCGAGTTCTACGCCGAACAGGACATCGACCTGCGGCTCTCGGCGCGGGTCACCGCCAT
>DAIMFM010000108.1:0-3963 GCA_036724585.1 Burkholderiaceae bacterium
GATTTGGACTCGCCGGCCTCACCGCCGCCGGGCTTGCCGCCACGGAAGTCGGTGACGTACCAGCCGGTTCCCTTGAGCTGGAAGGCCGGCGCGCTGACCATCCGGTTGAACGCGGGCCGCTTGCACTCGGGGCAGTCCGTCAAGGGCGAGTCCGCGAACTTCTGCAGGACATCCTTCTCGAATCCACAGTCGTCACAACGATACGCATAAATCGGCATCTCGAACTCCAGGAAGATCGCCAGACCCGGGAAAACCTTAAATTGTAGTCGATACAAGGAATTACAATAGGCGCCCGCGCCGAACGGCGGCGCTGCCACCGCACCTGGACGAGGTGATGGACGAACCGCAGGACGACGAACGACAGCGCATCATCGCGCATACCCGGGCCTGGGTCGATCGGGCGGTCATCGCCCTGAACCTGTGCCCCTTCGCGCGCGCGGCGCAGGTCGGGGGGCGCGTGCGCTACGAAGTGAGCGAGGCGCGCGAGCCCGCCGCGCTGCTCGACGACCTCGGCGCGGCGATCGCCGCCCTGGCAGCCGCCGATCCGGCGGACGTCGAGACCACCCTCCTGGTCGCGCCCTGGACACTGGGCGAATTCCTGGACTTCAACGATTTCCTGGACCCGGCGGACGCCTTGCTGGAGCGGATGGGCCTGGTGGGCGAGATCCAGCTTGCGAGCTTCCACCCCCGCTACCGGTTCGCCGGCACCGATCCGGACGACATCGGCAACGCGACCAACCGCTCGCCCTACCCCACGCTGCATCTCCTGCGCGAGTCCAGCATCGACCGCGCGGTCGAGTCCGGCGCCGACGCCGAGACGATCGTGGCCCGCAACCTGCGCACCCTGGAAGCACTCGGGCCGCAAGGCTGGGCGCGCATCATGGCCGCCTGCCGCGCCGACGCCGGCTGAGCGCCCGAATGCGCGGCCGTCACCCGAGGCGGCTGCGGAACATGAAGAAAACCGCGGCAACGAGGCACAGCCCGGCCCAGAGGTAGTCGAGCTTTAGGGGCTCGCGCAGGTAGAACACCGAGAACGGGACGAAGACCACCAGGGTGATGACCTCCTGGAGGATCTTCAGCTCGCCCACGGACATCACGGTGTAGCCGATGCGGTTGGCGGGCACCTGGAACAGGTACTCGACCAGGGCGATGCCCCAGCTCGCCAGCGCAGCCACGATCCAGGGCTTGTGGTTCAGTTCGCGCAGGTGGGCGTACCAGGCGAACGTCATGAAGACATTGCTCGCGCCGAGCAGCACGATGCTGAGCAGGTAGGGACGCACGATTCGACTCCGACACGATGGCCGACGCCAGGCAGGCACGCGCGGGCGCGCGGATGCGAAGTATGCCCGTCCGGTGGGTTTCGCGCTCGCGGATCAGGCGATCCGCGCCCCCTTGCCGGCCAGGAGTTCGCGCAGGATCGAGCGATGGCAGCGCGCCTCGTCCTCGCAGTAGCAGCCGACGGCGAAGTCGGCATGCTGCGACAGGGTCGCCAGCAGGTCGAGGGAGCGGCTCGCGTGCGGCGCCTTCATCTCGGCACGGTACTCGCGCTCGAATCGCTTCCAGCCTGCGGCGCCCGGGGAAGCCTTGAGCCGGGCGATGGTTTCCTGGCTCGGCGCGAGGTCGGGGTACCAGACGTCGTACCAGTCGTCCGCCGCGAAGCGCGACCGGGGCACGCCGCGCGGGGGGCGGCGTACCGTGCCGATGCGCGGCCCCTCGCCCGCCTGGCGCGGGCTGCCGAGCCGGATGATGCGCACTGCCATGGCGAGCTCCCCTGCGTGCTGCGGCGGATGGTTCAGGCCCCGGCCGGGACGCCGTCGAAGAAGACGACCTCGCCGGTCTCCACCGAATACTCGGCCCCCACCACCAGCAGGCCGTCGTCCAGCATGAGTTCCTCGAGCACCCGGGAGCCGTGCCGGAGATGGTCGGCGGCGGCGCGGACATTGGCGCGCACCGCGTGATGGCGCAGGCCGTCCGGGTCCGCGGCCAGCGGCGTTTCGAGCAGCTGCGCGACCACCGGCCGGATCCGGTCGACGATGGAGGCGAGGTTGGGTGAACCGTTGCCGCCCGGGGCGGCGAGCTCCTCGAGCGTGGCCTCGATCGCACCGCAGCGGGTATGGCCGAGCACGACCACGAGCCGGATGCCGAAGCGCTCGGCGGCGAACTCGACGCTGCCGACCTGCGAGGGCGCGACGACATTGCCGGCCACCCGGATCACGAACAGGTCGCCGAGCCCCTGGTCGAACACGATCTCGGCCGGGACCCTGGCGTCGGAGCATCCGAGGATGATCGCGAAGGGCCACTTGCGCCTGGTCAGGGCGTGCCGCCGCTTCAGGGACGCCGGGTCGCCGGCGCCCCGCAGGTCGGCGACGAAGCGCTCGTTGCCTTCGCGCAGGCGGCCGAGGGCTTCGCGGCCGGTGAGCTTGTTCATGGTTCGGTGTTTCCTGCAGGAGGGGAAGCGACCGGCGACAGGAAGCCGTGGGCGCGATAGGTGATCACCAGCGTGTCGCGCCAGCCGGGGCCGTCCTCGGCCGGCTGGATGGGCGTGGTCTCGTGGATCACCCGCGCATCGTCGATCAGCAGGGCACTCCAGGGCTCGGTCACCGTAAAGCGCAGGCCCCGGGGCCCATGGGCGTCGAACACCCGGGATTCCCCGCCGCGGATGTTGTGGCGTCCGACCATGACGATCACGACGAAATCGACGCCGTCGCGATGCGCGCCTTCGGGCGTGGGCCGCCCGATGCCGCCCGTGGTGTCGATCCGGAACTGGTGGCTCTCGATGTACCAGCGGGCCACGGGCCGCAAGCGGGCGAACAGGCGGCCGAAGCCCGCGAGCGCGGCCACCCAGGCGGGATTCGCCTCGCCCGCCGCCTCGATGGGTTCGAACCAGCGCTCGAACCCGCCATGCAACGCGTTGTAGTCGACCGGTTGCCAGTGAGCGCGACGATCGGGACGCTCGATGCGCCCGTCGGCCAGTTCCAGGACGTAGGATCCGTGGCGCCGACGCCGGTAGCGGCCGCCGTCGCGCAGGTACCCGTCGGCGGGCAGTCGCTCCCAGCTGGGACGCAGCTCCGCGAGGGCGGCCAGGTCGACGCCGAGGAAGTCGGCCAGGGCCGGCGGCGCGAGGCGTGCGAAACCCGACTCGCGCAGCGCGGCGAGCGCGCTGCCCGACCCGCCGCCGGCATCGCCGACGGTCCCGGGGTCCTGCAGCGCGGCGGCCATGCGGGACTAGCCGAGCTCGTTCTGGTGGCTGACGACCCGGGAGACGAGACCGTACTCGATCGATTCCTCGGCGCTCATCCAGTAGTCACGATCGATGTCAACGCGCACCTTGTCGAGCGGCTGGCCGGTCTTGTCGGCGATGACGGCTGCGATCCGCTCGCGGATCTTGAGGATCTCGCGCGCCTGGATCGCGATGTCGGCCGCCCGGCCGCCGGCGCCGCCCGCAGGCTGGTGGATCATGAAGCGGGTGTTGGGCAGGCAGAGCCTGCGTTCCTTCGGGGGCGCCAGGAAGATGTGCGCCGCGGCGCTGGCGACCCAGCCCGCCCCCACGGTCACGACCGGTGCGCGCACGAAGCCGACCATGTCGTGGATCGCATCGCCCGATTCCACATGGCCGCCGGGCGACGAGATCAGCATCGTGATGGGCGCGTCGGAATCGGCCGCCAGGGCGAGCAGGCGGCGGCACACGGCATGCGCCAGCTTGTCGTCGATCTCGCCGAACACCATGATGTAGCGCGACTTGAAGATCAGCTGTTCTTCGAGGCGCGGGGACTCGGCCGGCGTCGGCTTGTCCTTTTCCTCGTCTTTCATCTGGAACGGCAACTGCATCAGGGTCTCCGGCAACGGGCAGGGCAGGAAGGTCGCGTGGCCGGACCCGGCGGGTGGCCGACGCGCACATGCAAGCTTAGCGCAATCCCATCGGCAGCCCGGCCACGCCTGTCCCGGCGCCGACGGCAACAGGGC
>DAIMFM010000108.1:3973-9854 GCA_036724585.1 Burkholderiaceae bacterium
AACAGGGCCGACTTCAGCGGCGCGCCACGATCCGCCCGACCATGGCCTGCACCGTCACCGCCACCCCGATCGCCGCGAGGAAGGCCGGCGCGAGGCCGCTGCGCGGCAGCAGCAGGGAGAGGGTGATGAAGAATCCGCAGAAGGCGTAGAGGCCGAAGGCCATGCCGCGGAACAGCTGCGCGACCTGGCCGGCGCCGGCTTCGCGATGGGTAAACACTCCGAGGACCAGGGTGATCACCGGGAAGGCGGTGAGCAGCCCGCTCCAGGCCTCGCCCACGCGCGTCGCGACGGCGGTGACCAGCAGCGTGAGCAGCGCGCCGGCGAGCATGCGTATCGGCAGGTCGAGGCGCGGTGGCGCGACGGGCAGGCGGGGCCGGGCGTCCAGCGGCGGCATCAGGGCCGGCGTGGCGAACAGGCCCGCCAGCGCCATGGCGGCCGCCAGTTCGATGCGGCCCGGGAGGCTGGCGATGGCGCTTGCCGCGACGCCCCAGGCGAGCAGCGAGCAGCCCAGCGCCCCCGGCCAGTCGAAGCGGCGGCTCGCCCATGCGTAGGCGAGGAAGAAGACCAGGAGCGCGGCGACCGCCGCGACCGCCCCGACGGCGGCGTGGGTGCCGAAGGCCACGCCCTGCTCGAGCGTGAGGAACATGGCGATCGGCCCGGCGACGACGGGCATGGCGGCGAACATGCCGGCGATCCGCGCGCCCCAGCGTCGTCCGATCATCGTGACGCAGGCGATCAGCAGCGGCACCAGCGTCAACTTGAGGACGAGCATGGGCAGGACGGCCTTGGCGATCCCTCATTGTGCCCGGTCCGGGGGCGGGATCGGGCACATGGATTGCACTCGCGGTGTATCGCCCCGTCGGGGCGGCTACACGAAGGAGTTCGCGATGAACAAGGATCGAATGGAAGGCAACTGGAAGCAGCTCAAGGGCAAGGTGCGCGAGCAGTGGGGCAAGCTCACCGACGACGAGATCGACCAGATCGCCGGCAAGCGCGACCAGCTGGTCGGGCGCATCCAGGAATCCTACGGGATCGGGCGCGACGAGGCCGAGCGCCAGGTCAGCGACTGGGAGGCGCGCAACCCCCATTGACGCAGCGCTCGCTGCGGCAGGCGCCCGCTGGCAAGGACGCTACCAGGCGTCGATGCAGGGGCGCTTGCGGCCTTCGCGGGGCATGGGCGCCGGCATGGCGTCCAGCCCCGCGAGCAGCCATTTCCGGGTCTGCTCGGGATCGATGACCGCATCGATCTCGAGCACCGAGGCGATCGACGTCGCCTTGCCGTTCTCGTAGAGCTTCGCCACCATCGATTCGTAGTAGGCCTGGCGCTGCGCCGGGTCCTCGATGGCCTCCATCTCCTTGCGATAGCCCAGCTTCACATAACCCTCCAGGCCCATGCCGCCGAACTCGCCGGTGGGCCAGGCGACGGTGAAGGTGGAGTCGTGGAAGCCGCCCGCGGCCATGGCCTGGGCGCCCAGGCCGTAGCCCTTGCGCAGCACCACGGTGAAGAAGGGCACCGTCAGGCTTGCGCCCGTGACGAACATGCGGCAGACGTGGCGCACGATCGCCGTCTTCTCGGCCTCGGGCCCGACCATGAAGCCCGGCGTGTCGCACAGCGACACGATGGGGATGTCGTGCGCATCGCACAGCTGCATGAAGCGCGCCGCCTTGTCGCCGGCGGGCGCGTCGATCGCGCCGCCGAGATGCATCGGGTTGTTCGCGATGAGCCCGAGCGGACGCCCTTCTATCCGGACGAAGGCGGTGACGACACCGATCCCGAAGTCACGACGCAGTTCGAGCACAGAGCCCTCGTCGGCCAGCAGGTCGATGACGTCGCGGATCTCGTAGACGCGCAGGCGGTTCTCCGGGATCGCGTGCCGCAGCAGGCGCTGGTCCGCGCAGCGCCAGTCGGTCGTGGGGCCCTGGAAGTAGGACAGGTACTTGCGCGCCACCTCGGTCGCCTCGACCTCGTCCTCGACGAGCACATCGATGACGCCATTGGGCGCCATCACGCTCGTGGGGCCGACTTCGTCGGGATGGTAGGCGCCGAGGCCGCCGCCCTCGATCATCGCGGGCCCGCCCATGCCGATCGATGCGTTGCGCGTCGCGATGATCACGTCGCAGCATCCGAGCAGCGCCGCATTGCCGGCGAAGCAGCGACCCGAGACGACCCCGACCACCGGCACCAGGGCCGAGAGGCGGGCGAAACCGGAGAAGGTGGTGTTGTCCAGGCCGGTCAGGCCCGTGCGGTCGGTGTCGCCCGGTCGTCCACCGCCACCCTCGGCGTACAGCACGAGCGGCAGTCGCCATTTCGCGGCGAGCTCGAACATCCGGTCCTGCTTCTTGTGGTTCATCTGGCCCTGGGTGCCGGCGAGCACGGTGTAGTCGTACAGGACCACCATCGCCCGGGCGCGCTGCGGGCCGAAGTCGGCCGCATTGATCGTGCCGATGCCGGCGATGACGCCATCGGCGGGCGTGTTGAGGACGAGGTCGTCGAGCGGCCGGCGGGCGCGCTGCGCCGCGACGGCGCGCGCGCCGTACTCGATGAAGCTGCCCTCGTCGCAGAGCTGGGCGAGGTTCTCGCGCGCGGTGCGCTGGCCGGTGGCCCTGCGCCGCGCCACCGCTTTGGGCCGATTCTCGTCGAGCGTATTGCCGAGGCGCACCAGCAGGTCGGCGAGATCGGGCCGGACGTGGTCGGGATCAACCGCCTCCTGCGGCGCCGATGCGTCACCGGCGACATCGGCCGGTTCGACATGCAGCAGGACTTCGCCTTCCATCAGGGTCTGGCCGGCGCTCGCGACGAGGGCGCGGACGATGCCGGCCCAGGGAGCGGCGACGACATGCTCCATCTTCATCGCCTCCAGGATGGCGAGCGGCTCGCCGGCGCGGACCGCCTGGCCGGGACCGACCTCGACGGAGACGACGGTGCCCTGCAAGGGCGCGACCACGGCCTGGGCGCCGTCGGGCGCGGGGGCGACCACGCCGGCCGGGTCGATGCCTGCGGCGTTCCCGCTTGCGGCGTGCCCGTCCCGGCCGGCGTGGCGCTCGCCCGACGCGGGCGTGTAATAGAGGCGCTCGCCGGTCGCGTCGTGCGCCAGGAGCTCGGCGATGTGCTCGTCGACGAAGCGCGTGGTCACCTCGTTGGCGGCGAGCGCGGGATGCGCCAGCAGGGCCTCGAGGAAGCCGAGGTTGGTCCGTACGCCCTCGATGCGGAACTCGCGCAGCGCCCGGCGGGCGCGCACGAGCGCGTCGGCATAGGCCGGCGAAGTGCTGTGCACGACCAGCTTGGCGAGCAGCGAATCGAACGCCGCGCTGGTCCGGTAGCCCGCATAGCCGAAGGTATCGACCCGCACCCCGGGTCCGGTGGGCGGATCGAAGGCTTCGAGGACGCCCCCCTGGGGTCGAACATTGCCGTCGGCGTCCATGGTTTCCATGTTGATGCGCAGCTGGATCGCATGGCCGCGGGGCGCGCCGATCCTCGCCTGCTCCAGCCCGAGGCCGGCCAGCGTCGCGCCGCCGGCGATGGCGAGCTGCGTGCGCACCAGGTCGATGCCGAGCACCTCCTCGGTGACCGTGTGCTCGACCTGCAGCCGCGGATTGGCCTCCATGAACGCGAAGGCGTCGGGCGCATCCTCGTCGGCGTGCGCATCGACCAGGAACTCGAAGGTACCGAGGTTGTCGTAGCGCGCCGCTCGCGCGAGCCGCACGGCGGCCTCCAGGATGCGGCCGCGGAGGTGCTCGCCCAGCGAAGGGCTCGGCGCGATCTCGACCAGCTTCTGGTGGCGGCGCTGCACCGTGCACTCGCGCTCCCCGAGGTGGATGGCCGCGCCGGTGGCATCGCCGACCACCTGCACCTCGATGTGGCGCGCCGCCCGCACCAGGCGCTCGACATAGACATCGTCGCTGCCGAACGCCGCCCGCGCCTCCGACTGGCAGCGCGCATAGGCCTCGTCGAGACCCGCTTCGTCGGAGACGACCCGCATGCCGCGGCCGCCGCCGCCGGCAACGGCCTTGATCATCATGGCGCCGCCCGTGCCCAGGCCGCGCAGGAACTCGCGCGCCTGCTCGAGGCTCACCGGGCCGGGGCTGCCCGCGACCAGCGGCAGGCCCTGTTCGCGCGCCAGCGCGCGCGCCTGCACCTTGTCGCCGAAGAGCGCAAGCGCATGCACGCTCGGGCCGACGAAGCGGATCCCCGCCTGGGCGCAACGCCGGGCCAGCTCGGCGTTCTCGCTCAGGAAGCCGTAGCCGGGGTGCAGGCCGTCACAGCCGTTGCGAAGCGCGGCCTCGACGATGGCGTCGATGTCGAGATAGGCGCGCGCCCCGCGACCCGGCAACCGGTCCACGGCGTCGGCGTGGCGCAGGTGCAGCGAGGCGGCGTCGTCTTCGGGATGCACGGCCACCGTCGGCAGGCCCGACTCGGCGGCGGCCCGTGCGATCCGGATGGCGACCTCGCCCCGGTTGGCGATGAGGAGTCTGGTGATCTTCATGGCAATACCCGGGCGTCCCGCCCTGTCCGTCGCAGGCAATCCAGCGTCGCGGCCAATTTAGCACGCAGCCTTGCCGGCGCCGGAATTGCGCCGGCAAGGCGGCTCATTTCAACGGATCCGGCCCGCGGCTTTCCGGTGATATTGGACGCTGAAGTGCTCCGCATCCGCGGACGCGATGCCATTGGAGAGGGATCTGAAGATGGGATTCATGTCGGGAATGAGCCTGGCGAAACGGCTGCTGCTGGGTTTCGGCGCGATGCTGCTCCTGCTCGTCGGCATGGCCCTGCTGTCGCTGACGCGGATGAACGACCTCAGCGCCACGCTCGAGCGGATCACGGTCGAGAGCGCCGCCCGCAACCAGGCGATCGGTACGCTCAACCAGGGCATCGGCGGCTACATCCAGGCCCTGGGCGGCCTCAGCAGCGCCGACCTCGAGCAGGCCGCGGTGCTGCTGGACAACCTGAGGCGGGTCGTGGCCCAGTACGAGCAGGCCGAACGGCAGCTGGACACAATCCTTCCCGATGACAAGGCGGTACGCGCGCTGTTGACCGACCTGCGCGCCAAGGGCCAGGCCGCGCGCGAAGTGATCGGCATCGCCACCCAGAAGGCCGAGGGGCGGGGCGACTCGGCAACGGCCTTCTATATTCGCGCGGAATACTCCGGCGCGATCGAGAAATGGAATTCGCTCCAGCAAGCCTGGGCCGGCGCGGTGGGCGCGCTGAGCGCCTGGAGCCAGGAAGCCGACGCCGCCCTGGCAGCGGCGACCAATGAAAGCGCGGCCGACACGAAACTGCTGATCGTCGGCGGTGGCCTGCTTGCGGTCCTGCTGGGCAGCGCCCTTGCGCTCTGGGTCATCCGCGACACGCAGAACGCGATCGGCGCCGCGGTCGACGCCACGGCCCGGATGGCGGACCACGACCTGTCCCAGCCCATCGTCACGGACCGCAGGGACGAGATCGGGGGCCTCCTGCGCGCGCTGGAGCAGATGCGCACCAGCCTCCACGACCTCGCATCGGGTGTGCGCTCGGCCTGCGACGACATCAACGCGGCCAGCGGTGAAATCGCCCAGGGCAGCATGGAGCTCTCCGCCCGCACCGAGAAGGCGGCGACGACCCTGCAGAGCACGGTGAGCACCATCGCGCAGCTGACCGAATCGGTGAACCAGACCACGGAGTCGGCCCGCTCGGCCAACCAGCTCGCGGGCGACGCCAACCAGGTGGCGAATCGCGGCGGCGCCGTCGTGGCCGAAGCCGTCGCCACGATGGGCGAGATCAGCGGCGCCTCGCAGAAGATCGCCGACATCATCGCGATCATCGACGGCATCGCCTTCCAGACCAATATCCTCGCGCTCAACGCCGCGATCGAGGCCGCGCGCGCCGGCGAGCAGGGCCGCGGCT
>DAIMFM010000109.1:0-2591 GCA_036724585.1 Burkholderiaceae bacterium
GGGAGTAGGTGTCGGCGAAGCGCGGCGGCAGCAGGCTCGTGACGATCCGGCCGCCGTCGAGCGGCGGTATCGGCATCAGGTTGAGCAGCGCGAGGATCATGTTCACCTGGACCCCGGCGATGCCCACCAGCACCAGGAACCGCGCAACGTCGCCCTCGCCCACCGCGAACCGGGCGAGCAGCGCCCAGCCGATCGCCATGACGATGTTCGAGCCCGGCCCGGCGGCCGCCACGAGTCCCATGTCACGGCGCGGCTGGCGCAGGTTGCTGTAGACCACGGGGACCGGCTTGGCCCAGCCGAACAGCGCCAGGCCGGTGCCCGAGAGCTTCGAGACGAGCAAGAGCAGCCCGGGCACCGCAATGGTGCCGATGGGATCGATGTGCTTGAGCGGATTGGCGGTGACGCGCCCGGCGAGCCTTGCGGTGGGATCGCCGAGCAGCCACGCCACATAGCCGTGCGCCGCCTCGTGCAGCGTGATGGCGAAGATCGCCGGAACGGCGAAGACCGCAATCAGCTGCGGCAGCGATAAGTCCATCGCGGGATTGTAGCAAGCGACCGGCGCGGACGCCGGCGAGAAAGCGGTCCGGGCCGGTCAGCCGGTGATGCGCTCCGGAGCGCCGCGCCCGGTCCGGACCACGACCGGTTCGGGACCGGTCATGTCGACGATCGAGGTCGGCTCGAAGCCCTGGCCGCCGGCGTCGATGACGGCGTCGACCTGCTTGCCGACCCGCTCGATGATCTCGTCGGCCTCGTGCAGGGGCTCGGTCTCGCCCGGCAGGATCAGGCTGGTGCACAGCACCGGCTCGCCGAGCGCTTCGAGGACGCCGAGCGCGACCCGGGAGTCGGGCACCCGCAGGCCGATCGTTCGGCGCGACGGATGCCAGAGGCGGCGCGGGGTCTCCTTGGTCGCCGGCAGGATGAAGGTGTACGGGCCGGGGGTCACTTCCTTCAGGAAACGGAACTGGCGGTTGTCGACCTGCGCATAGATCGCGAGCTGCGACAGGTCCGCGCACATGAGCGTCAGGAGGTGGCGGTCGCCGAGCTGGCGCAGGGCGCGCAGGCGATCGACGGCGGACTTGTCGCCGAGGCGGCAGGCCAGCACATAGCAGGCGTCGGTCGGCATCGCCAGCAGCTGCCCGGAGCGCAGCATCTCGGCGGCCTGGCGCAGCAGCCGGGGCTGCGGATCGACCGGATGGATCTCGTAGCGAACGGTCACGCGGCAAGCTCCCAGTCGTGCCAGATCGGCGTGACGGAATCCGGCAGCGGCGGCACCCGGCCCAGCTCGACATGGCTCTCGCCCGGCCCGTGGAAGTCGGAGCCGCGCGATGCCAGCAGGCCGAACTCCCTGGCGACCTTGGCGTACTCGGCGTACTGGGGAACGGTGTGGCTGCCGCTCACCACCTCGATGCCCACGCCGCCGGCGGCGCGGAAGTCGCTGATCATGGCATGGCGCTGGACCGCGCCGAGCCGGTAGCGCCCCGGATGCGCGAGCACCGCCTGGCCACCCGCGCTGCGGATCCAGCGCACCGCCTCGTCCATCGCCGCCCAGCGCTGCGGCACGAAGCCCGGGCGCCCCTCGACGAGATACCGCGAGAACACGTCCGTGACGTCGCGGCAGATGCCCTGCTCCACCAGGAAGCGGGCGAAATGGGTGCGCGACACGAGCGCCGGGTTGCCGACGTAGCGCAGGGCGCCCTCGTAGGCACCGGGTATGCCGGCCGCCGCGAGCTGCTCGCCGATCTCGACCGCCCGGGCGTCGCGACCGCTGCGCGTGCGGGCGAGGCCCTCGCGCAGCGTGGCGTCCTGCGGATCGACCCCGAGGCCGACGACGTGGATCGTCTCGCCGGCCCAGGTGACCGACACCTCCACACCCGGCACGAAGGACAGGCCGAGCTCGCCGGCGCGGGTGGCCGCCTCCTCGATCCCGGCGAGATTGTCGTGGTCGGTCAGGGCGAGCATCTCGACGCCCTGGGCGGCGGCCCGCTCCACGACCCGGGACGGCGGCAAGGTGCCGTCGGACATGAGCGAATGGCAATGGAGGTCGGCGTTGATCCTGCGCGGATCGCCCCCACCGGCAACGGGTCTGGCTCTCATGGGCCCCAAGGATACGCCCTATCCTGTTGCAGTGCAGGATGCCCCGGCGGGCGCGCGGCACGCGGCGCGACGGCCTTTGCCGCCGTCGCAAGGGAGGGCACAATCGACTTCGTCGGGACCCGGCAGCCACCGGACCCGCCATCCCGGCGCCCGAGGAGACCCTTGCCCATGCCAGAAACCCAGGTCGATGAGCACGACCGGCTCTATCGCGAATTCGGCTGGCTGGTGCCGACCCGCTTCAACATCTCCATCGCCTGCGCCACCCGCTGGGCACGCGATCCGCGGCGGGTCGCGATCCGCGTCGACCGGGGCGACGCCCCCGCCGAGACCCTGACGTACGCCCGGCTCGATGCCGACGCGAACCGGCTCGCCAACGCGCTGGAAGCCAACGGCGTGCGCCCCGGCGACCGGGTCGCCCTCCTGCTGCCCCAGTGCACCGAGACCGCCATCGCGCAGATGGCCATCCTGCGCATGGGCGCGGTGGCGATGCCGCTGTC
>DAIMFM010000109.1:2785-9032 GCA_036724585.1 Burkholderiaceae bacterium
CGGCGAGGCGCGCTGGCACGAGCTGCTCGCCCGGGCGTCGGACACCTTCCGTACCGTCGACACCCTGGCCGACGACCCCGCCCTCCTGATCTACACCAGCGGCACGACCGGTCCGCCCAAGGGAGCGCTGATCCCGCACCGCGCCCTGATCGGCAACCTGCCCGGCTTCGTCGCCTCGCAGGACTGGTTCCCCCAGCCCGACGACGTGTTCTGGTCGCCCGCCGACTGGGCCTGGACCGGCGGCCTGATGGACGCCCTGCTGCCGACGCTCTACTTCGGTCGCCCCATCGTCGCCTCGCGCAGCCGCTTCTCGCCCGAAGGCGCATTCGAGCTGATGGAGCGCCATGCGGTGAGCAACGCGTTCCTCTTCCCCACGGCGCTCAAGATGATGATGAAGGCGGTGCCCGCCCCGCGCGAGCGCTACCGCCTGCGGCTGCGGGCGATCATGAGCGGCGGCGAATCGGTCGGCGACGCCGTGTTCGACTGGTGCCGCCGGGCGCTGGGCATCACGGTCAACGAGATCTTCGGCCAGACCGAGGCCAACTACATCATCGGCGGCTCCTCGCGGCGCTGGCCGGCGCGCCCGGGCGCGATCGGCCGGCCCTACCCGGGCCACCGCATCGCCCTGCTGGACGACGCCGGCGAGCCGGTCGCGCCCGGCGAAGTCAACCGCTACGACATCCATGGCGATCCCGACCCCGTGGTGTTCCTCGGCTACTGGAACCGGCCGGAGGCGACCGCGGCCAAGTACGCCGGTGACTGGTGGCGTACCGGCGACCTCGCGGTCGTCGATGCCGACGGCTACTACTGGTATCGCGGCCGGGCCGACGACATGTTCAAGGCGGCCGGCTACCGCATCGGGCCGAGCGAGGTCGAGAACTGCCTGATCGGCCATCCGGCGGTCGTCAACGCCGCGGTGGTGCCCAAGCCCGATGCCGAGCGCGGCAACCTCGTGAAGGCCTACGTGGTCCTCGCGCCGGGGCACGAACCCGGGCCCGCCCTGGTCGAGGAACTCCAGCAGCATGTCCGCGGCCGGCTTGCGCCCTACGAATACCCGAAGGAGATCAGCTTCATCGACGAGCTGCCCATGACCACGACCGGGAAGGTGCAGCGGCGTGTGCTCAGGTTGCAGGAGGAGGCGGCCGCCGCCCGGTCGGCTGCGCATCGCTGAGCCAGTCGAGTTCGCGCTGCGTGAAGCCGGCGGCGAGCCGGGCTTCCCGGTTGAGCGGCCCGCGGACCGGCGGGGCGGCATGGCGCTCGTACAGGTCGATGAAGGTCTCGCGCGGATCGAGCCCGCGCGCCGTGCACAGCTCGTGGTACCAGCGGTTGCCGATCGCGACATGGCGCACCTCTTCCTCGAGGATCACCTGCAGGATCGCCACCGCGCGAGCGTCGCCCGCGCCGCGCAGGCGGCGCTGCAGCGGCGGCGTCGCGTCGAGGCCGCGCGCCTCCATGACGCGCGGCACCAGCGCCATCCGGGCGAGCACGTCGTCGCGCGTGCGCCAGGCGAGCTGCCACAGGCCGTCGTGCGCATCGAAGTCGCCGTAGTCATGGCCGCGCGCCCGCAGTTCGTCGCGCAGCATGCGGAAGTGTTTGGCCTCGTCGACGGCGACGGAGAGCCAGTCGCGCACGAACTCCCCGGGCATCTCGAAGCGCCAGGCCGCATCGAGCGCGAGGTTGATCGCATTGAACTCGATGTGCGCGATCGCGTGCAGCAGGGCGGCACGCCCTTGCGCACTGCCGACCGGACGCGCGGGCACGCTGCGCGGATCGACGAGGCGCGGCCGCGCGGGCCGACCGGGCTCGCTCGCGCCGAGCGCGTCGCGATCGGGCACCGGTATCGGCCCGGACGGCCCACCGCCCTCGAGCAGGGCGGCGATCGCGGCGACGCATTCGAGCTTGCCCGCGGGGTCGGCGGCCAGCCAGGCGCGTGCGGCCCAGGCCCGAAGCGCGTCGACCCGATGACTTACACTTGGAGGCATCCACTGATTATCCCCGGAGGAACGCGATGAGCGTCTTCGCGCTCGACACGATGGTGCCCAGGCTCGGCCCCGGCGCCTGGGTCGCCGACACCGCGCGGGTCATCGGCAACGTCGAACTCGGCCGCGATGCCAATGTCTGGTTCGGCGCCGTCCTGCGCGGCGACAACGCCCTCATCCGCGTCGGCGCCGGCAGCAATGTCCAGGACGGCGCGATCCTGCACGTCGACCCCGACAGCGCGCTCAGCGTCGGCGAGTTCGTCACGATCGGCCACCAGGCGATGCTGCACGGCTGCACCATCGGCGACGGCTCCCTGATCGGCATCCAGGCGATCGTGCTCAACGGCGCGCGCATCGGCCGTGGCTGCCTGATCGGCGCCGGCGCGCTGGTGACCGAGGGCAAGGAGATCCCCGACGGCAGCGTCGTCATGGGAGCGCCCGGCAAGGTGGTGCGCCAGCTCGAGCCGGCCGACATGGCCAGGCTGCGCGCCAGTGCCGAAGGCTATGTCATGCGGGCGGCGATGTTCCGCGACAAGCTGCGGCTCGTCGCGTCGGGCTGAGATGTCCACGCACGTACCCGATCGCCTGCTGCGGTTCAGCGCGGCCGCCGCGGCGGTGCGCGGCGAATGCGTCGAGCTCGGCCCGGCCTGGCAGGAAGTGCTGAGCCGCCACGACCTGCCGGCGACGGTCCGCGACCGCCTCGGGGAACTGGTTGGCGCCGCACTCCTCCTGGCCGCCACCATCAAGCATGACGGCGCGCTGGTCCTGCAGCTGCATGGCGACGGGCCGGTGCGGCTCGTCGTCGTGGAATGCCGATCGGACGGCAGCTTCCGCGCCACCGTGAAGCTCGACGACGTGCCGGTCGCCGACGACGCCGATTTCACGTCGCTGCTCAACGCGAACGGCCAGGGGCGTTGCGTGGTCACCCTCGACGGGACCACCGAGGGCGCCGGCCATGCCTACCAGGGGGTCGTCCCCCTGGAGGGCGATTCGGTCGCCGAGGTGATCGAGCGCTACATGAGCCATTCCGAGCAGATCCCGACCCGTCTCTGGCTCGCCGCCGATGCCGGCACGGTGCGCGGCCTGATGCTCCAGCGCATGCCCGCCACCGGGGGCCGCGCGCCGCAGGCCGACGAGGACGCCTGGCCCCGCTTCACGCAGCTCGCCGCCACCCTGGGGCAGGCGGAACTGCTCGAGACGCCGGCCGATCGCCTGCTGCACCGGCTCTTCTGGCAGGAGCCGATCGCGAGCAGCGATGCGCGCGCCCTGCGCTTCGCGTGCCGCTGCTCGCGCGCCAAGGTGGGCGCGATGCTTCGGATGCTCGGTCGCGAGGAAGTCGAATCGGTGCTGGCCGAACAGGGCGAGGTCGAGGTCCGTTGCGAGTTCTGCAACGAGGGCTGGCGCTTCGATGCGGTCGACTGCGCGGCGCTGTTCGTCGAAGGGCTGGCCCCGGGCAACCGCACCCACCAATAGGCGGCTTCATCTGCGGGCGCAGGGCAAGGCGGGGCGCCGCAGACAGTACGGTTGTACGGCAAGGCGCCCCAACGCGGCCATGCGCCCGCAGGCGGCGCCGTCGTTAATGGCGGGCGTCGGCGGTCTGTATGCGGGAGCCGTCGCCGGCATCGCCGGCCTGGTTGATCTGCACGAAGACCTCGCCCTGGCCCACCATGCCGAGGTCGTAGCGGGCGCGCTCCTCGACCGCCTGGCGCCCCTCGGCGAGGTCGCGCAGTTCCGCCTCGAGCCCCGCATTGTGGGCCGCCGTGCGCGCATTGGCCTGCTGCTGCTCGGCGAGCTGCGCACTGAGCCGCCAGACCTCGCGCCAGCCCCGCTCGCCGAACCAGAGCGGGTACTGGATCGCGACGAGCAGCGCGCAGAGGATGAAGGTCAGCGGACGCATCGCGACGATACTAGCGCAGGTTGTAGAAGGCCTGGCGACCGGGATAGCTCGCCACGTCGCCGAGGTCCTCCTCGATGCGCAGTAGCTGGTTGTATTTCGCGATGCGGTCGGTCCGGCTCATCGACCCGGTCTTGATCTGCAGCGCATTGGTCCCCACGGCGATGTCGGCGATGGTGGTGTCCTCCGTCTCGCCGGAACGGTGCGAGACCACCGCGGTGTAGTTGAAGCGCTTGGCCAGCTCGATCGCCGAGAAGGTCTCCGTGAGCGTCCCGATCTGGTTGATCTTGATCAGGATCGAGTTGGCGATGCCCTGCTCGATGCCTCGCTGGAGGATTCCGGTATTGGTGACGAACAGGTCGTCGCCCACCAGCTGGACCCGGTCGCCGAGCACGTCGGTGAGGAGCTTCCAGCCATCCCAGTCGTCCTCGGCCATCCCGTCCTCGATGGAGATGATCGGGTACTTGTCGCACCAGGTCGAGAGCAGGTTGGCGAAGTCGCCCGCCGACAGCACCATGTTCTCGCCCGCGAGGTGGTACTTGCCGTCGCGGTAGAACTCCGAGCTGGCGCAGTCGAGCCCGAGGGCGACCTGGCGCCCGGGCTCGTAGCCGGCCGCCTCGATCGCCGAGAGGATCAGCTGGATCGCCTCCTCGTGGCTGCCGACGCTGGGTGCGAAGCCGCCCTCGTCGCCGACGGCGGTGGACATGCCGCGGTCGTGGATCAGCTTCCTGAGCGCATGGAAGACCTCGGCCCCGTAGCGCAGGGACTCGCGGAAGGTAGGCGCGCCGACCGGCAGGATCATGAACTCCTGCAGGTCGAGCGAGTTGTTGGCGTGCGCGCCCCCGTTGATGACGTTCATCATCGGCACCGGCAGCGACATCGCGCCCGATCCCCCGAAGTAGCGGTAGAGCGGCAGCCCGGACTCCTCGGCCGACGCGCGGGCGATCGCCATCGATACCGCGAGGGTGGCGTTGGCGCCCAGGCGCGACTTGTTGTCGGTGCCGTCGAGGTCGAGCAGGGTCCGGTCGATCCAGGCCTGCTCGCTGGCATCGAGCCCCATCAGGGCCTCGGAGATCTCGGTATTGATGTGCTCGACCGCGCGCAGCACGCCCTTGCCGAGATAGCGGTCCGCATCGCCGTCGCGCAGTTCGATCGCTTCGCGCGAACCCGTGGACGCGCCCGAGGGAACCGCCGCCCGGCCCATCACGCCGGATTCGAGGAGAACGTCGCATTCGACGGTCGGGTTGCCGCGGGAGTCGATGATCTCGCGGCCGATGATGTCGACGATGGTGCTCATTGGGAGTCTTCTGGTCCTGGCGATGATGTACGGATGCGGGCGGTCCGCGCCATCCGGGCGCAGATGACCGAATGATAGACGGGAATGGGGCTCGCAATGTGAATGATCGCGCCCGGCTCCGTCATGAATCCAGCCCCGCTTCGGGGAAGCCCGCGGATTTGACGAGGACGTCGATCTCGCGCAGCGTGAGGAGCAGTTCCTCCATGCGGTCGAGCGGCCAGGCGTTGGGCCCGTCCGACAGCGCCCGGGCGGGATCCGGATGGGTTTCCATGAACACGCCCGCCACCCCGACGGCCACCGCCGCCCGGGCCAGCACCGGCACGAACTCGCGCTGGCCGCCCGAAGCGGTGCCCTGCCCGCCCGGCAGCTGCACCGAATGGGTGGCGTCGAACACCACGGGACAGTCGGTCTCGCGCATGATCGCGAGCGAGCGCATGTCGGAGACCAGGTTGTTGTAGCCGAAGCTCACGCCCCGCTCGCAGACGAGGAAGCGGTCCCCCGCGGACGCGTCGCCGCCGGCCGCCTCGATGGCGGCCGCCCGTGCCTTGTCGATCACGTTCTTCATGTCGTGGGGCGCGAGGAACTGCCCCTTCTTGATGTTGACGGGCTTGCCGCAGGTGGCGACCGCCCGGATGAAATCGGTCTGGCGGACCAGGAAGGCCGGCGTCTGGAGGACGTCGACGACCTCGGCGACCGGCGCGACCTGGTCGATCTCGTGGACGTCGGTGAGCACGGGCACGCCGACCCGGTCGCGCACGTCGGCGAGGATGCGAAGGCCGGCATCGAAACCCGGTCCGCGGAAGGACTTGCCCGAACTGCGGTTGGCCTTGTCGAAGGACGACTTGTAGATGAAGGGCACCCCGAGGCGATCGGTAATCTCCTTCAGCCGGCCCGCGGCCTCGAAGGCGAGCTCGGCCGACTCGATCACGCAGGGTCCCGCGATCAGGAACAGCGGTCGGTCCAGGCCGGCATCGAAATGGCAGAGCTTCATGTCAGGACTCCGGATGTTGCCGCGAGATGCGACGCAGGGCGGGACCCGTGGACGGACCGGAGGCACCCACGGACCCTAGGCGACCT
>DAIMFM010000109.1:9042-9843 GCA_036724585.1 Burkholderiaceae bacterium
GGGTTGTACGCGGCGGTGGTATGACCGCTTACCTAAATGGGTTCGTGTACGTGGACCGCCCCTAACCGCGGCCGGGCCTCGCCTGCTATCGGGTCATTCTCGCCCTTGGGGTCTATCACGGCGACCTTGCGTTCCGCCGCCTGCTGCGAGCGCGCGATCGCGGCGCGAATGTAGCTGATGAAAAGCGGATGCCCGGCACGCGGCGTGGAGGTGAACTCCGGGTGGAACTGGACCCCGAGGAACCACGGGTGCGAGCCGGGGCCCTGGCGCGGCAGCTCGATGATCTCGGTGAGGCGCTCGGAGGGCGTGCGCGCCGCGATGCGCAGGCCGGCGGCCTCGAGGCGCTCGACGTAGTGATTGTTGACCTCGTAGCGATGGCGATGGCGCTCGTTGACCGAGTCGCCGTAGATGCTCGCCGCGAGGCTGTCGGCGACCACGGCGCAGCGTTGCGCACCGAGCCGCATGGTGCCGCCGAGGCCCGAGGATTCGCTGCGCCGCTCGATCTTGCCCTCCCGGTCGGTCCATTCCGTGATGAGGCCGACGACGGGATGCGGCGTGAGCGGGTCGAACTCGGTGCTGTTGGCGTTGTCGAGGCCGCAGACATGGCGGGCGAACTCCACCACCGCCAGTTGCATCCCGAGGCAGATGCCCAGGAAGGGGATGCCGGATTCGCGCGCGAAGCGGATCGCGCGGAGCTTGCCCTCGACCCCGCGCCGGCCGAAGCCGCCCGGGACCAGGATGGCGTCATAGCCGGCCAGGTCCTCGACGCCTTCGACCTCGAGGCGTTCGGAATCGATGTAG
>DAIMFM010000110.1:0-9648 GCA_036724585.1 Burkholderiaceae bacterium
ACCACATCTACCGCCAGGCGGTCACGAGCGCGGCCAGCGGCTGCATGGCCGCCCTGGACGCCCAGCGCTACCTGGAGGCGGCGGCGGCCGGCTAGCGGATGGGCCGGCGCTTTCGCACGCTCGAGTCGCCCGCCCAGCTCGGCGAGCTGCAGCGCCAACTCGCCGAGCGCCGGCGCCGCGAAGTGGCCGAGGCCGCGCGCCTCGCGCAGCGACGCCGCGAGCGGCAGCGCGAGGCCACGCTCTTCCGCAGGGAGATGGCCGAGGAAGGCGTACGGCCGCTCGCGCCACCGCAGCGCCTGGTGCGCCCGCCCGCGAACATCGAGCCACTGCCGCGCCAGCGGGAGATCGACGAGGCGGCCGCACTGGCCGAATCGCTCTCGGACGAGATCGACATCAGCCGCTACCTCGACGTGGACGAGAGCCTTTCCTTCCACCGGCCCGGGGTCGGCCCGGACGTGCCCCGCAAGCTGCGCCGCGGCGACTGGACGGTGGTCGACCAGCTCGACCTGCACGGCTTGCGGGTCGAAGAGGCCCGCGAGGCCCTGGTCGGCTTCATCGCCGAATGCCGGCGGCGCGAGCGCCGCTGCGTGCGCATCATCCACGGCAAGGGACTCGGCTCGATCAATCGCGAACCCGTACTGCGCGACAAGGTGCCGCGCTGGCTCGCGCAGCGCCGGGAGGTGCTCGCCTTCTGCCAGGCGCGGCCCAACGACGGCGGCAGCGGCGCCCTGATCGTGCTGCTCTCGGTGAACTGACCGGAAGACGGCAGGCGCCCGCGCGTCAAGCCTCGCCGGCGAATGCGAGCAGGCGGGCGCACAGGGCCTGCGGCGCATCGAGCATCATGTCGTGGCCGGCGTCGATTTCCTCGAAGCGCCAACCGGCATCCCCGCGAATGCGCTCGGCCACCGGGCGCAGCGCCTGATACACCGGCGCGGCCGCCGCGACGTAGGTGCGCCGCAGGCCGCGGGTGCCGCCGGCGCGCAGCACGATGGGATCGAGGAAGGTAGCGGCAGGCATGGGCGTGAGCCGGGAGGCGACGAAGTCGCGGTCGGCATCGCTGCGGATCCCGAAGATGCCGACCGGCGGCGGCGGCAGCATGAGGCCGCGGCCCTCGCCTTCGATGGCCGCGATCCGTTCGCGCCGGCCCTGCTCGTTCATGACGTCGGCCCAGCGCCAGCTGCGGGCCTCGTCCGGGGGGACGACCGCGTCGAGGTAGACGTAGTGGGAGACGCGCTCGCGCAGGCGGTCGCCGACGCCCGAGAGCAGGCTGCCCGCATAGCTGTGGCCGACCAGGACGAAGTCCTCGAGGCCCTCGAACTCCACCAGGCGGACGATGTCCTCGATATGGCTCGCCATCCCGACCCGAGGTGTGAAGAGGTGCGCGCGATCGGCCAGGCCGGTCAGCGACGGTGCGAAGACCCGATGCCCGGCGTCCGTCAGCAGGCGGGCGACGCGCGACCAGCACCACCCGCCGTGCCAGGCGCCATGCACCAGGACGAAGTCCCGCCGGCTCGTGCGCTCGCGGCTCGTGCGCTCGTCCATGGTCCTGGCCTCCCGTGCAGGGCGTGCGCCGCGCTCAGATCGCGGAGTCGCCGGTCTCGCCGGTCCGGATGCGGATCACTTCCTCGACCTGGGTGACGAAGATCTTGCCATCGCCGATGCGCCCGGTCCGGGCCGCCTTGATGACCGCATCGACGGCCTGCTCGACAGCGGCGTCGGGCACGATCACCTCGACCCGGACCTTGGGCAGGAAGTCGACCACGTACTCGGCGCCCCGGTAGAGCTCGGTATGGCCCTTCTGGCGACCGAAGCCCTTGACCTCGGTGACGGTCAGGCCGCTGACGCCCAGTTCGGCCAGGGCCTCGCGGACCTCGTCGAGCTTGAACGGCTTGATGATGGCGGTGATCTGTTTCATTCGGGCTCCTGTGGATTGGCGGCGGACGGGCAGGCGATGGAGGGCTCAGCCACGAAAGCGGGACGTGATCGGCTGCCGCCAGTCCCTGCCGAAGGCGCGCCGGGTGATGCGGGTGCCGATCGGCCCCTGCCGCCGCTTGTACTCGTTGAAGCGGATCAGGCCCAGCACCCGTTCGACCGCTTCGGGAGCATATCCGGCCGCAACGATCTCGGCCATGCTCCGGTTCTCGTCGACGTACATCGCCACGATGCCGTCGAGCACGTCGTAGGGCGGCAGCGAATCCTGGTCGGTCTGGTCGGGTCGCAGCTCGGCGCTGGGCGGGCGCGTGATGATCCGCTGGGGAATCACCTCGCCGTCGCGGTTGCGCCAGCGCGCGAGCCGGTAGACCAGGGTCTTGGGGACGTCCTTGATCACGGCGAAGCCGCCGGCCATGTCGCCGTACAACGTGGTGTAGCCCACCGCGGTCTCGCTCTTGTTGCCCGTGGTGAGGACGATGGAGCCGAACTTGTTCGACAGGGCCATCAGCAGGTTGGCGCGAATGCGCGCCTGCAGGTTCTCCTCGGTGGTGTCCTCGGGCAGGCCCTCGAACTCGGGCGCGAGCGTCTGGCGGAAGGCCTCGAAGACCGGGCCGATGGGAAGCTCCCCGTAGCGCACGCCCAAGCGGGTCGCCATCTCACGCGCATCGGCGAGCGAGATGTCCGCCGTGTACGGCGAAGGCATCATGAGCGCGCGCACCCGCTGCGGCCCGAAGGCATCGACGGCGATCGCCAGCACGAGGGCCGAGTCCATGCCGCCCGACAGGCCGAGCAGCACCGAGGGGATGCGGTTCTTCTCGACGTAGTCGCGCAGGCCCACCACGAGGGCCTGGTAGACCTGCGGCTCGAGCGCGAGACCGGGCTCGATGCGACCCGGCTCGACGTGGACGCCCTGTTCGCCGGGCGATACGTCGACCAGCAGCAGGTCTTCCTCGAACGGTCGCGCCTGGGCGGCGATCTCGCCATGCACGTCGAGCGCGAAGGACAGGCCATCGAAGACCAGCTCGTCCTGGGCGCCGACGAGGTTGGCGGTGGCGATCGGCATGCCGCAGGCCGTGACGTTGCGCCGGGCGACATCGATGCGCAACGCCTGCTTGTTCATGTGATAGGGGCTGGCATTGAGGGCGAGCAGCATCTGCGCCCCGGCTTCGCGCGCCTGCATCGCCGGCCCGGTGTACCAGAAGTCCTCGCAGATCAGGATGCCGCAGCGCACGCCGGCGATGTCGAGCACCAGCGGCGCGTCGCCCGGCTCGAAATAGCGGCGCTCGTCGAAGACATCGTAGCAGGGCAGTTCCTGCTTGTCGTAGCGGGCGATGACATGGCCCTCGCGCAGGACGATCGCGGCATTGCGCCGATGGCCGCCATCGAGGACGGGGGTGCCGACGACGAGCGTGAGTGCCAGCGCCGCGGTTCGCTCGCGCAACTGCTCCAGCGCGCGGTCGCAGTGCTCGTAGAAGACCCGCCGCAGCAGCAGGTCCTCGGCCGGATAGCCGGTGATCGCGAGTTCGGGGGTGAGCAGCACGTCGGCCTGCCCGGCCTCGGCGGCATGGGCTGCGGCGACGATTCGCTCGACGTTGCCGTCGAAGTCCCCTACGGTCTGGTTCAATTGGGCCAACGCGATTCGCATGGAGTATCCGCAATCGGTTATGGGTCTCGAGCCTGGCCGCCCGAGCCACGCTGATACCGTGCGAAGGGCCACGAACGGAAGCCTGAATGAGCGCTGGAGATTATCGCACGCAGACCTGTCGCAGCCTGGCCGACATCGCGCCCGGGGAATGGGACGCCCTGGTGGACCGCAGCCAGCCAGGCGCGGTCTTCGTGCGCCATGCCTGGCTCGCCGCCCTCGAGGCGAGCGGCTGCGTCGGGCGCGGGACCGGCTGGATGCCCGCGCACCTGCTGCTGCGCACGGGCGATGGCCGGCTGGTGGCGGCGGCGCCGCGCTACCGGAAGTTCCACAGCTTCGGCGAGTACGTCTTCGACTGGGCCTGGGCCGACGCCTTCGAGCGGCATGGCCTCGCCTACTATCCCAAGTGGCTGGTCGCGGTGCCCTTCACCCCCGTCGAGGGACCCCGGCTGCTGGCGCGCGACGGCGCCGCGCGCGAAGCGCTCGCCTCGGCCCTGCTCGCCGAGGCGATCGGCAGCGGCCTGTCCTCGCTCCATGTGCTGTTCCCGCCGCCCGGGCAGGCCTCCCGGCTCGAACGTGACGGCCTCATGGTGCGCCATGGCGTGCAGTTTCGCTGGAGCAACCGCGGCTACCACGACTTCGACGACTTCCTCGCCGACCTCGCCCAGCCCAAGCGCAAGAAGATCCGCGCCGAGCGTCGCCGCGTCGCCCAGGCGGGCGTCAGCACCGAGCGCGTCGCCGGCACCGCGATCACCCCGGCGCACTGGCGCCTGTTCCATGCCTGCTACCGCAACACCTATGCCGAGCATGGCTCCTCGCCCTACCTCAACCTCGACTTCTTCGAGCGCATCGGTCGCGACATGCCCGAGGCCTGCGTGCTCAACATCGCCTCGCGCGGCGGTCGCGCAATCGCCGCCAGCATGCTCGTGCGCGACGAGGATCGCCTGTACGGACGCTACTGGGGCGCGCTCGAGCGCGTCGACTGCCTGCACTTCGAGCTGGCCTACTACCAGAGCATCGAAGCCGCGATCGCGCTCGGGCTCGCGCATGTCGAAGGCGGCGCCCAGGGGGAACACAAGCTCGCCCGCGGCTTCGAGGCGATACGCACCGCCTCGTGCCACTGGATCGCGGAACCCGCCTTCGCCGATGCGGTCGACGCCTTCCTGCGTCGCGAGGACGCGATGCTCGACGGCTACCTCGGCGAGCTCCATGAGCGCACGCCCTTCCGCGCCGGCGCCGGGCCCGACAAGACCGTCAAAAGGCAGGCTTGACCTTCGCCGCTTCATAGCGCGCGATCCCGGCGCTGACCTCGGCGCTCGCCTCCTCCGGTCCACCCCAGCCGCTCACCTTCACCCACTTGCCCGGCTCGAGGTCCTTGTAGTGCTCGAAGAAATGCTGGATGGTGAGCAGGCGCTCGGGCGCGAGGTCGGACGCCTTGCGCCAGTGCTTGTAGATGGGGAGGATCCGGTCGATCGGCACGGCGAGGAGCTTGGCGTCGCCGCCGGCCTCGTCCTCCATCTTGAGCATGCCCAGGGCCCGGCAGCGCACGACCGCCCCGACGGCCACCGGAAAGGGGGTGATGACCAGCACGTCGACGGGATCGCCGTCGTCCGCGATGGTGTGGGGGATGTAGCCGTAGTTGCAGGGATACTGCATCGACGTGATCATGAAACGGTCGACGAACAAGGCCCCGGTTTCCTTGTCCACTTCGTACTTGATCGGGTCCGACGCCATCGGGATCTCGACGATGACGTTGAACTCGTCCGGTAGCTGCGATCCGGGTCCGACACGGTCGAGATTCATGGGAGTCCTTGCCTTGGGTTCTGCTGCCCGGCCGACCGGCCGGCGGAGGTTCGCGGGTCACGGATGATAACGCGCATGGTGCGTTGCACCAACCACAAACGTCGCACAAGCCTACGATACCGCCCGAGTCCTGCCATGACCGCCATCCATTCCGGAACCGTCGAGCGCGAGCTCTTCATCGACAACCAGTGGCGCGCCGCCCGCGACGGCGAGCGGCTCGATGTCGTGGATCCGTCCGACGGCTCGGTGTTCGGGTCGATCGCGCGGGGACGCGGCGCCGACGTGGCGCTCGCCGTCGCCAGCGCCCGCCAGGCCTTCGACGGCGACGGCACCGCCGACGGCCCCTGGGGCCGGACTTCCGCGCCCGAGCGCGGACGCCTCCTGGCGCGCCTGGGCCGGGCGGTCGAGGAAGCGGCCGACGAGCTCGCGGCGCTGGAATCGCGCGACACCGGCAAGCCCCTGCGCCAGGCCCTCGCCGATGCGCTGGCACTCGCGCGCTACTTCGAGTTCTATGCCGGCGCGGCGGACAAGCTCCATGGCCAGACGGTGCCCTATCGCCAGGGCTACACCGTGCTGACCTTGCGCGAGCCGTACGGCGTGACCGGCCACATCGTGCCCTGGAACTATCCGATGCAGATCTTCGGGCGCTCGGTGGGCGCATCGCTTGCGGCCGGCAACGCCTGCGTCGTCAAGCCCGCCGAGGACGCCTGCCTGAGCGTGCTGCGGGTGGCCGAGATGGCCGCCGCCTGCGGCCTGCCGCCCGGCGCCCTCAACGTCGTCACCGGGCTCGGCGCCGAGGCCGGCGAGGCACTCGCCGCCCACCCGGGGGTCGACCACCTCTCCTTCACCGGCTCGCCCACGACCGGGACCCGCGTCGCCCAGGTCGCCGCCGGTCACCATTGCCCCGTCACGCTGGAACTCGGCGGCAAGTCGCCGCAGCTGGTGTTCGCCGATGCCGACCTCGACGCGGCCCTGCCGGCGCTGGTCGGCGCGATCATCCAGAACGCGGGGCAGACTTGTTCGGCGGGCAGTCGGGTGCTCGTCGACAGGGCGGTCCATGGCGAAGTCCTCGAGAGGCTCGTGGCCGCGTTCGCCGGCCTGCGCGCCGGCCCGGCCTGGCGCGACCTCGACCTCGGCCCGCTGGTCTCCCGGCGCCAGCAGCAGCGGGTCCGGGACGTCCTGTCCGAGGCGCAGTCCGCCGGCATACGCCTCGCGGCCCAGGGCCGGGTCGTGGACGAGGCGCCGGCCGGCGGTTTCTACCAGGCGCCGGTGCTGCTGGCGGACGTGCCCGCCGGCCACCGCGTCGAGCAGGAGGAGATCTTCGGACCGGTGCTCGTGCTGACTTCCTTCGAGACCGAGTCCGAGGCGATCCGCCTCGCCAACGGCACGCCCTACGGGCTGGTGGCCGGCGTGTGGACCCGCGACGGCGCCCGTCAGCTTCGGCTCGCTCATCGCCTGCGCGCCGGCCAGGTCTTCGTCAACGACTACGGCGCGGGCGGCGGCGTGGAGCTCCCGTTCGGGGGCGTCAAGCGCAGCGGCCATGGCAGGGAGAAGGGCTTCGAAGCACTCTACGGCTTCACGACCCTCAAGACGGTGGCCTTGCGCCACGATTGAAGGCCGGACATCGGCCACAACGGCGGGACGCGACGCCCGCATGCAAAGGAGAGGCGGCAATGCGCTTGCAGGACAAGGTGGTCATCGTCACGGGAGGAGGATCGGGATTCGGCGAAGGCATCGCCACGCGCTTTGCCGCCGAAGGCGCGCGCGTGATCGTCAACGACATCGACGAGCCAGGCGGCGAGCGGGTGGCGGGCGCGATCCGCGAGGCCGGCGGCGATGCGCACTTCGTGCGCGCCGACGTCAGCAGCGGCCCCGACATGGAGGCACTGCTCGCGCGCACGCTCGAGCGCCACGGCCGGCTCGACGTGATGGTGAACAACGCTGGCGTCTCGCACCGGAACAAGCCCCTGCTGGAGATCGACGAGGCCGACTTCGACCGGGTCTTCGCCACCAACGTCAAGAGCATCTACTGGTCGGCGCGCCACATGGTGCCCTGCTTCCGTCGCCAGGGCGGCGGCGTCTTCGTCAACATTGCGTCGACCGCTGGCGTGCGCCCGCGCCCCGGCCTGACCTGGTACAACAGCACCAAGGGCGCCGTGATCACCGCATCGAAGTCGCTGGCGGTGGAACTCGCCCCCGACCGGATCCGCGTCAACTGCATCAATCCGGTCGCCGGCGAGACGCCGCTGCTGGGCACCTTCATGGGGTCCGACACCCCCGAAAACCGGGACCGGTTCATCGCCTCGATACCGCTCGGGCGCCTCTCGAGCCCGCGCGACATCGCCAATGCCGCGCTCTACCTGGCGTCGGACGAGGCGGAGTTCATCACGGGCGCATGCCTCGAGGTCGACGGCGGCCGCTGCGTCTAGTGGCGAGCCTGTGCCGGGCGCATGACGGCGTTGGGGCGCCGCCGGGTTCAGGCGGGGCGCGGCCCCGTCAGCAGGGGCGTATCCATCGCGATGCGGCGATGCACGGCGGCCGCATCCTCGGGGCGCTCGAGCTTCTCGTAGAGCTCCGCCAGCGCGAGCCGAGCCTGGCGTGAGCCGCCCTTCGCCTCGGCCCGGCGCAGGAACTCCTCGGCCTTGCCCCAGATCTCCTGGCGGGTGCACAGCTGGCCGAGCAGGGTGAGCAGCTCGGGATCCGCGCCGTGGCGATCGAGCCAGCGCTCGGCCGTACCCAGGCGCTGTTGCGCCGGCACGGCATCGAGGCGGCCGTAGAGCGCCAGCAGGCCGGGCGAGAGGCGCTTGTCGAGCACGCCTTCGGCGAGCTTGGCAGCCTGCGCATGGTCGCCGCTTTCGGCAAACGCCATGGCCGCCGCCTCGACGACGCCGTCGACCTCGCGCTCGGCCGAGCCGACCTGCTTCCAGAGCTCGCGGACCGCGGCCGCGTCACCGCTGCGCGTGCGGAACAGGGCGCGATAGGCGCGCACCCGCAGGGCGCGACGGCGCGCCGCGGGAATCGCATCGTGCTTGTCGAGTTCCTTGACGACCTCGAGCACCCGCTCCCAATCGCGCTGCTGCTCGTGCACCCGCAGCCGCAGCTCGAGGGCGTGCAGGCGCCCCGGCCGCAGGCGCCCGAGCTCTTCGACCGCGACCAGCGCATCGCCGGGCCGGCCGTCCTCGAGGGCGATCTCGGCCGCCATCACCCGCGTGGCGGTACTGGTCTCGGCACCTTCGCCGGCGACCTCGAGCCAGCGATCGCGGCGTTCCGGCTGATGGGCCGCCTGGGCCGCGCGCGCGGCGAGCAATGCGGCCGGACCGGCCAGCGCCGGCTCGTCCCGGGCGCTCTCGGCAAGACGCTCGGCGCGCCCGAAACGCCCCTCGAAATAGGCGATGAGTCCGTCGCGCAGGGCCCGGGCCGCCCGTTCGCGTCGCCGCGATTCCCGGTAGCGGCGCACTCGCGCAGGCAGGCCATAGGCCTGGCTGGCGGCCCGCACCAGGAAGTACAGGAGGATGAACGCCACCAGCAGCAGGACGATCGCCAGGTTGAGCGACACGTCGACCCGATAGGGAGGCCACATGATGGCGACATTGCCGCTGTTGAACCGCAACAGCAGCGCCAGGCCGACGGCGGCCGAGACGACGAGGATCAGGCCGATGATCCGCCTCATTGACGCGATTCCCGCGCTGCCCGGGCCGCCCGCACGGCGCCCAGGCTGTCGCTCACCGACGGCGCCTCGGCGGCGGTACGCGCGCGAGCGAGCTGCTCGAGCTGGACCAGTGCGCGTTCGACGGCCGGGGCGCCGGTGTCGAAGTAGCGCTCGATCCAGGTCACCGCCTGCTCGATGTCGCTGCGATAGAGCGGATCGTTGCGCGAGAGCAGCGCCAGCCGGGCGTTGAGCAGCCGCAGGCGCAGGTTCTCGCGCAGGAAATAGGCCTGGTCGGGAGCGATCAGGGCGGCATCGGGCGCATCCACCCGCCGGACGCGGAACAGGCTGGTGAACTCCTCGATCATGCGGTCGACCTTGATCCTGTCGCCGAGGCGATCGAGGAAGGAGCCGGATTCGCCGCCATTGGCAGCCGTGACTGCGCCCTGATCACCGGTCGCGCTCGTGCCCTGGCCACCAGCCGCCTCCCCGGCGCCGTCGGCGGTGGCGTCCGTACCGGGCGCCTCGGCGCCGGCCGCGGGCGAAGCCGCCGCCGCAGCGGTCCCGGCCCCGTCGCCCGATCCGTCGCCCGATCCGTCGCCCGATCCGTCGCCCGATCCGTCGC
>DAIMFM010000111.1:0-9624 GCA_036724585.1 Burkholderiaceae bacterium
TCACCATCTCGTAGGCGGGCAGCGCGAGCGATTCCTCGATCAGGACGCGCGCCTGCGCCTCGTATTCGTCGAAGTGGCGGGTCAGCATCGCGATGTCCGCGAGCTCGAAGTTGTACTTCGACTGCTCGACCTCGTTCTGGTGGAAGACGTCGCGATAGCTGATCGAATCGGTCCACTGCAGGTCGAAGATGCTCTCGGCCCGTTGCAGGTACATGGCGAGGCGTTCGATGCCGTAGGTGATCTCGCCCGTCGCGGGCACGCACTTGAGCGAACCGACCTCCTGGAAGTAGGTGAACTGGGTCACTTCCATGCCGTTGAGCCACACTTCCCAGCCGAGGCCCCAGGCGCCGAGTGTCGGCGACTCCCAGTCGTCCTCGACGAAGCGGATGTCGTTCGACTTGGGGTCGATGCCGAGCGCCTCGAGCGAGCCGATGTAGGTGTCGATGATGTCGGGCGGCGAGGGCTTGAGCACGACCTGGTACTGGTAGTAGTGCTGCAGCCGGTTCGGGTTCTCGCCGTAGCGGCCGTCCTTGGGCCGGCGCGACGGCTGGACGTAGGCGGCGCGCCAGGGCTCCGGCCCGATGGCGCGCAGGAAGGTGGCCGTGTGGAAGGTGCCCGCGCCGACCTCCATGTCGTAGGGTTGCAGCAGGGCGCAACCCTGGCGGTCCCAGTATTCCTGGAGTCGCAGGATGATTCTTTGGAAGGAGAGCATGGCGGCAGGGGTGAGGTGCCCCGTGGATCGCAAACAGGGATTCTAGCTTTTTCGTGCCCCCTGCCGGCGCCGGACGGCGAGCGCCAGCAGGAGGAGGACGGCGAAGCCGATCACCGGCCAGTGGCCGAAGCGCACGTAGAAGGTCCGGCCGCGCGTGCCGCGCAGCTCGACGTCGAGCGCGCCGCGGGTGAGCGGCTCGAGCGCGGCGAGCACCCGGCCCGAGGGATCGATCGCGGCGGTCACGCCGGTGTTGGTGGCCCGCAGCATCGGCCGGCCGAGCTCGATCGCGCGCAGGCGCGAGATGTTCAGGTGCTGGCCCAGCGCATGCGAATCGCCGAACCAGGCGATGTTGCTGATGTTGACCAGCACGCTCGCGCCGTCGCGCACCTGCTGGCGCAGCAGGCCCGGGAACAGGTCCTCGTAGCAGATGTTGAACGCGAAGGCCTGGCCACCCACGCGCACCGGCGGCTGCTGCGCCGCGCCGCGGGCGAACTCGCCGAGCGGGATGTCCATCATCCGGACGAACCAGCCGAAGGCGGGCGGCACGTATTCGCCGAAGGGAACCAGCTGGCGCTTGTCGTAGCGCCCGGTCGGCTCGCCGTCCGGGCCGCGCACCACGACCGAATTGCTCAGCATGCCGGCCGCGGCGGCCGCGGGATCCGATGCAGGCGCCGGCAGGCCGATCGCGACATGGCCGCCGTTCTGCGCGAGGTGCGCGAACAGCCGCTCGCGGATCGCGGATGGCGTCGCGCGCCAGGTCGTGACCCAGGCGGTCTCGGGCAGGACGGTGAGCTGGGCGTTCCCGGCAAGGACGTCGTCGGTGTAGTCGTTCATCGCCCGCAGCGCGCGCTGCGGATCGAACTTCATGCCCTGCTCGACGTTGCCCTGCAGCAGGCGCACGCTCACCGCCGGGCCCGTGGCTTCGATCCCCGCGGAGGCGGCGAGGCCGATCCCGGCCAGCCCGAGCACGACCGCGCACGTGGCGCCCGATGCGACCAGCACGGGCCGCAGGCCATGGTCACGCCAGCGCAGGAGCGCCGCCAGCGCCGCGGCGACGGCGACGACCACGCCGCCGAGGCCATAGACGCCGATGCCGGCGGCGATCGGCGCCAGCGGGCCGTCCACCTGCGCGTAGCCCAGCGACAGCCAGGGGAACCCGGTGAAGACCCAGCCGCGGGCGAGCTCCCCGGCCATCCAGCAGGCGGCGAGCGCGCCGATCCGCGCCAGCATGCCCGCCGCGCCGGCGCGCGCGGCGGGGGCGAGCCGCTGCGCCAGTGCGAGCGCAGCCGCGCCGTAGAGCGCCAGGTAGGCGGACAGCAGGACCACCGCGGCCACGGCCAGCGGGGCCGCGAGGCCGCCATAGCGATGCATGCTGATGTAGAGCCAGCCGATCCCGGCACAGAAGCTGCCGAAGCCGAACATGAAGCCGATGGCGGCCGCGCGGGCCGCCGGTCGCGGATGCGGCGCCGGGAGCAGCGCGAACAGCAGGGCGAGCACGAGGAGCTGGATCCACCATCCCTGGCGGGTCGAGAAGCTCGCCGCGTGGAGCAGGCCGAGCAGGAGCGCGACCAGGCCGGCCGGCATGATGCCGCCGACCGCGGATGCCGGGATCGTCCGCGGCACCGGCGCCGCGGGGCCTGGGACGGGCGCGGGGCTCAGGACGCGGCGCCCTCCGCTGCCGCCTCGCCGTTGCCGATGCGTGTCACCAGCAGCAGCTGGACCTGGCGCGCATCCGCGCGCAGGACCTCGAAGCGCAGGCCGGCCAGCTCGACGGCCTCGCCACGCCGGGGCACTCGCCCGAGCATCCCGGTGACGAGGCCGCCGATGGTATCGAAGTCGTCGTCGTCGAGCTGCGTGCCGAGGACATGGTTGAACTGCGCGATCTCGGTGATCGCGCGCACCCGGTAGCGCTGTTCGCCGGGAATGCGCTCGACCGCCAGGATATGGTCGCTTTCCTCGTCGAAATCGAACTCGTCCTCGATGTCGCCGACGATCTGCTCGAGCACGTCCTCGATCGTCACCAGGCCGGCGACCCCGCCGTATTCGTCGACGACGACGGCGAGATGGTTCCGGTTGCCGCGGAAGTCGCGCAGCAGGACGTTCAGCGCCTTGCTCTCCGGTACGAAGACCGGCGGGCGCAGCAGGTCGCGCACATCGGTGTCGGGATCGGCGACCAGGCGCAGCAGCTCCTTCGCATGCAGGATGCCGAGCACATTGTCGCGGTCGCCCTCGACGACGGGAAAGCGCGAATGGGCGGTGGCGATGACATGCTCGAGGAACTGCTCGAACGGCTGTGCGATGTCGATGAAGTCCATCTGCGAGCGCGGCACCATGATGTCGCGCGCGGAGAGCTCGCTCACCTGCAGCACGCCCTCGATCATCGACACCGCGTCGGCATCGATGAGGTCCCGTTCGTGGGTCTTGCGCAGCAGCTCGAGAAGCTGGGCCCGGTCGTCCGGCATCCGGGTCAGGAGCGACTTGAGGCGCTCGATCAGCGGGCGCATGTCTTCGCTACGGTGCGATGGGTCGGGCATCGGCTTGGCTGGCGATCTTCGTGCAGGGTAACCGATCCCCCTGGCGCGGCAAACCGCCGGCGCGGCTCATCGGGCCGGTTCATCGTAGGGGTCGGCGATGCGGAAACGGCGCAGGATCGCGACCTCGGCCGCCTCCATGCGCTGCGCGTCCTCGTCTCCCTCGTGTTCGTGGCCCTGCGCTTGGAGCACGCCATGGACGAGCTGGTGGGCGTGGGGGTCGTCTAAGCGCTTGCGCTGCGCGCGCGCCTCGGCGCGCACGACGGGAACGCAGATGACGATGTCCGCCTCGAGGCGGCCCGGCATGTCGTACGCAAAGGTCAGGACGTTGGTCGGATGGTCGCGTCCGCGATAGCGCCGGTTGAGTTCGCGTCCCTCGGCCTCGCCCACGAAGCGCACGACGAGGCTCGCGTCGCGCTCCAGGGCCGCAAGCGCGAGCCGGCGCAGCCGGTCGCGCGCCACCGGTGCCTCGCGCAGGCCGTCGCCGAGCTGCATGTCCAGCCAGAGACTAGGACGTTTCGGGCGGCTCGGCGGCATCGAGTGCTCGCTGGTGCTTCTCGTAGGCATCGACGATGCGGGCGACCAGCGGATGGCGCATGACGTCGGCGGAGTCGAAGGCCGAGAAAGCGATGCCGCGCACGCCGCGCAGGATGTTGACCGACTGCATCAGCCCCGATGGCTGGCCCCGCGGCAGGTCGACCTGGGTCGTATCCCCGGTCACCACCGCCCGTGAACCGAAGCCGATCCGCGTCAGGAACATCTTCATCTGCTCGGGCGTGGTGTTCTGCGCTTCGTCGAGGATGATGAAGGAATGGTTGAGGGTGCGTCCGCGCATGTAGGCGAGCGGCGCGATCTCGATTGCCTGCTTCTCGAACATCCGCGCGGTGCGCTCGAAGCCGAGAAGATCGTAGAGCGCGTCGTAGAGCGGGCGCAGGTAGGGGTCCACTTTCTGCGCGAGGTCGCCCGGCAGGAAACCGAGCCTTTCGCCGGCCTCGACCGCCGGGCGGGTCAGCACGATGCGCTTGATCGCATCGCGCTCGAGGGCGTCGACCGCGCAGGCGACCGCGAGGTAGGTCTTGCCGGTGCCGGCCGGGCCGATGCCGAAGGTGATGTCGTGCGCCAGGATGTTGCGCAGGTAGTCGCGCTGGCGCGGCGTGCGGCCACGCAGGTCGCTGCGGCGGGTGTGGAGGATCGGCCCCTCGTCTTCCTCGTCGCCGCCGTTGGCCGCCGCCGGTCGCCGCTCGGCCAGGCCGAGCTGGATGTCCTCCAGCGAGAGGGGCCGGACCGCCGCCTGCCAGAAGCGCGCGAGCGTGTCGCGCGCCTGTTCCGCGGCCTTCGGCTCGCCTTCGATGCGAAAGCGCTGGCCGCGGCGGGAGACGCGCGTGTCGAAGAACTCGGCGATCGTCCGGATGTTGCGTTCAACCGGGCCGCAGAGATTGGCGAGCCGTTCATTGTCGGCCGGCTCGGCGGTGAATTCGATCGGACGGGATTTCAAGCGGGCATTCGGTCCTGGCGGACGTTCCATCGCCGGGCGGCGAATCGGGGGTTTACTGGCGCGTGAAGACGCCGACACCGTCGATTGTAGTCGACCGGTTCGCCCCGTCGATCGTATAGCCGACGCCGAGGCGCTCGCCATTGGGCCCGAACAGGCCGCCGCTGATGCGGGCATCGCAGGCCGAACCCGCGCAGAAGTCGCCCCTCGTCTGGGTGGCGCCCACCGGGGCATCGAAGGCATGGTTCGCGTCGAATCGGACGCTGCTGTCCCCGGGGTTGGCCGCGCCGCCCTCCGTGGCGATCCGGAAGCTGGCCTCGCTGAACGACACCGTCGCATCCAGGCCGAGCCTCGCCGCCTCCCCGGGGGCGAAGCGCACCGCCGCGGTGCCGCTGAAGGTTCCGGGCGCCCACTGGCCGCCGGACATCGTCGGCGCGGTCGCGCCCGAGAGCGCATAGGCGAACTCGCCGCTGGTCGGTACCGTCAGCGCGGGACTGCCCACGAGGTAATGCATGCCTGTGTTCGGCCCGTAGGGGATCGCGAAGGGGACGATGCCGACCCGCATGATCGCGTGGCCGTCGGTCCAGCGTCCCCAGCTGACCCACTGGTCGGCCCCGGCCTCGGCGATGCGGGTGGTGCCGGAGGACAGGCAGAGCATGTAGGGACAGAGGCCGATCCCGGTCAGCCGGCGCTCGGCGTCGAACTCGAGGCGGCCGTTGGCACCCAGTAGCTCGGCGAGCCGTGCGATACCGCCGGCCTGGCGGACGTCCACCCGCCACAGGCCCGTGGTGGTGTCGCCGTCGACCGGGATCTCGCCGTCGCCGGGATCGCCGGGATCGCCGGGATCACCCGGATCACCCGGATCACCCGGATCACCCGGATCGCCAGGAGCGCTCGGCCCAGGATCGCTCGGCCCAGGATCGCTCGGCCCGGGATCGCTCGGCCCGGGATCGCCCGGCCCGGGATCACCCGGCCCGGGATCGCCACCGATCGGGTCGGCGGGCCGCGGTAGCACGTCGTCGTTCAGCGTGAGCAGGCTGCCGGAATCGTCGCGTTCTGCGTTCGGGGCGAAGTCGATGTCGAAGCTGCGAACGCCACCGGGCGGGGCGGTCGGATCGGAAGCCGGGCCGTCCCCCGGGGCCGGCGACCGGCCGGCCACGGTCGCCGGGTCGATCCGGGCGAGCCGGACATCGTCCCAGTTCCCGCCATTGCTCGCTGGCGCGCCGGTCCCGCCACCGCCTTCGGTGGCGACCGCGCCGCCCCTGCCGCCGAGGCCGCCCGGCCCGTCGTCGCCCGAGTTCGCCGCCTGCGCAACCAGGGTGGGCGAGGCGTCGGGATCGGCCTCGTCGGACTGGTCCTCGTCGGCGAGCATCTGTCGCGGTGGCAGTCGCGGCGGCAGGGAAGCCCGGCGCGGCGGTGACGCGGGTTCGACCCTTGCGGCCTCGCCGGCGCCGATCTCGAGGGAGCCGAAGTCGTTGGTGACCGCGATTCGTCCTTCGGTGACGGAGACATGCAGGCCTGCCCGGTCGCCCGGCCAGCAGCCGGGGTCGCAGACGGTCTCCTGGGCCATGTACTGCGTGCCGCGGATGCCGACGGTCGCGGTGGGGGTCTGCAGGCGATAGTCGTCGCGATCGCGCTTGCCGATCTGCCCCGACGCGGTACGCAGCGCGCCGCGCAGCAGCGAGAAGAAGCCGCGTTGCTCGTTCGCGTCGAAACGGTATTCGTCGATCCGGAAGACGGTGCGCGGCTGCAGCGAAAAGATCGCGCCATCGCTCAGGCGCAGCTGGGCGCGGCCGGTGCTGCCGGTGCGGACGGTGTCGCCGGCGCGGAGTTCGAAGCCCGCTTCGGCCGGGATCGAGCGTACAGCGCCGGATTCCGGACGATCGACCGTGACCTCGCCGGCGGCGGCGAGCAGCCGGCCGTCGGCCGCCAGCACGGGTCCGGCGAAGAGGAGGGCGAGCGCCAGCAGCAGGCTCGCGAGCCCGACCTGCGCGATCGACCGGTTCCTGTTCATCGGGCCGCCGTCCTCAGAATCGGTAGCTGCTGCGTACCATGAACTGGGTGCGCCGGAAGTCGTTGGGCGCCAGCGTCGAGGCGTTGCGCACCAGGCTCAGCTCCGGCTGGATGGTCCAGCCCTTGCCCAACCAGCGTTCGGCGCTGATCCGCAACTCGGTCTGCCGATCGCGCCGGGAACGGCCGAACAGCGGCTCGGGCCCGTCGAAGCGCCGGCTCTCCCAGTGCACCCCGACCTCGCCGCGCCAGTTGGCGGCCAGCGGGGAATTGAGCGACACGCGGGCGCCGACGAAGCGATGCGCAAGGTTCGGCCAGGCGGCATCGGCCCGCTCGTCGCCGAAATGGATCGCACCCGAGAGCAGCGTGTCGGACCGGGCTTCCAGTGCCCGCGCCGCCGACAGGCCGATCGTGCGGCGGGTCGCATCGCGCACCGACTGGCCGGGGAACGACAGGGAGGCTACCTGGAACCAGGCGCCGAAACTGGAGCGACGGTTCGGATTGCATTGCCAGTGGGCGACGAGGCCGGTTACGCGGCGCAGCGCGTCGCCATCGAGTCGGAGATCCTGGTACTGCCCCAGGATGGTGAGCTGGTGGCATTCCTGGCGACGGGTCACACCCGCGGACAAGTCCACCTGGACCTGGTCCAGTGTATCCGCCGACGGAAACTTGCGTGTGGAACTTCTCACACCGGTGATCCATCGCCAGCGGCCGTCCATCGGCCCGGATATCGAGATGGCGCCGTCGATGCCGAAAACCATGCTCCTTTTCGGCAGGCTGACCGGCAGCGGGATCACCGGGGTACCGTTGCCCAGTATCCATTCCTCGCTGGTGCTGCCGACGTTGGCGTTGGTGTCGTAGCCGACCTCCAGGCCGACCAGGCCGGTGATCGCGACGCGGTGGCGCGCATCGAGCCGTGCGATCTCGTCGAGATAGCGTCCGACCAGGCGTCGCGCTTCCGGCGGGATCTCCCGCGAGGCCACGTCGCGGAACGCCGCCCGGGCGTTCTCGTACTCGCCGTTGGCCAGGTAGGCGCGGCCCAGTTCGGCCCGCGCCTGGAGATGATCCGGCTCGACCAGCAGGACGCGCTCGAGCGCGAGCAGGGCGTCGCCCGGGTGGCCGGAATCGAGGGCCGCAATGCCCAGCAGGTAGTCGAACTCGGGGTCGCCCGCATACAGGCCGACCTTCGCGGAGAGCGCCGCATAGGCCGCTTCGGCCTCGCCGCGGGCGACCTGTTCACGGCTCTCGATGATGAGGCGCGACAGCGTGCCCGCCGGCGCCGTCAGCCCGAGCGGTGCCGCCTGCGTCCCGGACGCGGGCAGCATGGCCAGGGCGAGGGCGATCGCGACGGCGGCGCGCGTGATCGACGCGGCCACCTCCCCGCGCAGCGAATGGGGCAATGCCGCGACTATCCGTACATCGATGATCGAACCGACCAGCCGTGGATGGCCGGCGAAGTTCACGACCCGGTTGTTCTCGGTGCGTCCCGACAGCTCGGCCGGGTCCTTCTTCGAGGGGCCTTCAACCAGGACCTTCTCGGTGCGCCCGACCATGCGGGCGGAGATCGCGGCGGCGTTCGCCTCGATCGCCGCCTGCAGTTCGCGCAGGCGCTCGAGCTTGACCGCCTGGGGCGTTTCGTCGGCGAGATCCGCCGCCGGCGTGCCGGGTCGCTGGCTGTAGACGAAGCTGAAGGAGGTATCGAAGCCGATCTCCTCGACCAGTTTCATGGTCCGGCGGAAATCCGCCTCGGTCTCGCCGGGGAAGCCCACGATGAAGTCGGACGAGATGGAGATGTCCGGGCGGATGCTTCGCAGCTTGCGGATCGTGGACTTGTACTCGAGGGTCGTGTAGCCGCGTTTCATCGCCGCCAGCACACGGTCGGAACCCGCCTGGACCGGCAGGTGGAGATGGCTCACCAGCTTGGGGATCCGGGCGTAGGCCTCGATCAGCCGGGGCGTGAACTCGTTCGGGTGCGAGGTGGTGAAGCGCAGCCGCTCGATGCCGGGAATGTCCGCGATGTATTCGAGCAGCATCGCGAGGTCGGCCTGCTCTCCGCTCGACTCCTCCCCGATCGCGCCGCGATAGGCGTTGACGTTCTGGCCGAGCAGGTTGATCTCGCGAACGCCCTGCTGGGCCAGGCCGGCCACTTCGACGAGGACGTCCTCGAAGGGCCGCGAGACTTCCTCGCCCCGCGTATAGGGCACGACGCAGAAGCTGCAGTACTTGCTGCAGCCTTCCATGATCGAGACGAAGGCCGACGCCGTCTCGACGCGCGCCGGCGGCAGGCGGTCGAACTTCTCGATCTCGGGGAAGCTGATGTCCACCTGGGGTCGCCCGCTGCGGCGCCGTTCGCCGATGAGTTCCGGCAGCCGGTGCAGGGTCTGCGGCCCGAAGACGACATCGACGTAGGGCGCCCGGGCCACGATGGCCTCGCCCTCCTGGCTGGCCACGCAGCCGCCCACGCCGATCACCAGCCCCGGCTTGCGCTCCTTGAGCAGCCGCGCCCGGCCCAGGTCCGAGAACACCTTCTCCTGCGCCTTCTCGCGCACCGAACAGGTATTGAAGAGCACGATGTCGGCGTCGTCGATGTCCTCGGTGCGCTCGACCCCTTCGGTCTCGCCGAGCAGTTCCGCCATCCGGTCCGAGTCGTACTCGTTCATCTGGCAGCCGAAGGTCTTGATGAAGAGCTTGCGGGTCATGGGTCTCTCGCCAGGGCGACCGCCGGGCGGTGCGGCCGGGGGAGTGGCCGGGCCGGCTGCGGCGCGCCAATGTGCAAAGCCCGCCGGCATCGGGTCGATGGGCGGGCTCGGCGTGTTTGGTGGCGGATCAGGGACTCGAACCCCGGACCTGCGGATTATGATTCCGTCGCTCTAACCAGC
>DAIMFM010000112.1:0-1932 GCA_036724585.1 Burkholderiaceae bacterium
CCGCCGCCGCGCGGGTTGTTCGGCATCAGGACCAGGTAGCGCCCGGCCAGCGAGACGAAGGTGGTCAGGGCGGCGCCCTTGTTGCCGCGCTCTTCCTTGTCCACCTGGACGATCAGTTCGGTGCCTTCCGAGATGGCGTCCTGGATGCGCGCCTTGGAAGCGTCGACGCCGTTGCGGAAGTACGAACGGGCGATCTCCTTGAACGGCAGGAAGCCGTGGCGCTCTTCGCCGTAGTTGACGAAGCAGGCTTCGAGGCTGGGCTCGACCCGGGTGACGACGCCCTTGTAGATGTTGCTTTTCCGGGATTCGCGCCCGGCCGATTCGATATCGATGTCGATCAGCTTCTGGCCGTCGACGATCGCGACGCGCAGCTCTTCCGCATGCGTCGCGTTGAACAACATTCTTTTCATCGGAAACTCCCGGCGCAAAAAATGCGTGACCGGCGCCAGTGGCCAGCGGGAGATGTGAAAGGAAGCGCGAGGGTCGGGAAGCTAGCGGCCGGGGCCGCCGGCCTTCCTGGCGTCGGGAGGGCGAACGAGGAGAGCCCCGTGCCTTCGGCATGAAGGGGGGCTGTCGTTCCGCCAGTCGTGATCCGCTAGGGCCATCCGCCAAATGGGCCGCGCGCTCGCGCAGCCCCTCGAAATCGTCGCTTGAATTCGCATCGTCCCGCGCATCGCCGTTGCTGGGCGATGCCGCGGATTTGTCTGTTCTTCCTGCTGCCCGGTCATTCTGCGACCGTTAGAATTCGCTCCAGGTGATCGGGACGTACCCGATTGTTCCGCCGGCAGTCTTCGGACTGCGAGAACTGGCGCGCACGTACCTTGCGCGCAGCGGCAAGCGAGAATTCCTTGACAGCGCAGCGAGTATAGCAACTTGAAGCCATCGCCGTCACATGACGGAAACCCGCCGGACGGGCCGGGGATCGGCGCGGAAGGACCGTCCGGCCCATTGCGTGGGGGATCGCGCGGGGGAGCGCCCGCGGTACGCATGGTGCCCGTCGACGAGCGCTCCGGCGGCCAGCGGCTGGACAATTTCCTCGTGCGCGAATGCCGCGGCGTGCCCCGCAGCCACCTGCACCGGGTCATCCGGGACGGCCAGGTGCGGGTCAACGGCCGCCGGGCCAGATCCGATACCCGGCTCGAGATCGGCGACACGGTCCGTATTCCGCCCTTGCGGATCGACGCCGTGGCCGCCCCCGCCCGCATGTCCGACGCGGCGCGGGCCCGCCGCGCCCGGGCCCTTGCGGTACTGTACGAGGACGACTCCCTGCTCGTCGTCGACAAGCCGGCCGGCATCGCCGTCCATGGCGGCAGCGGCGTCGACGCGGGCGTGATCGAGATGTTGCGGGCGGCCCGCCCCGAGCAGCGCTTCCTGGAGCTCGTCCACCGTATCGACCGGGACACCTCGGGCATCCTGGTGCTCGCCAAGCGCCGTCAGGCGCTGGTCGGCCTGCATGCGCAGTTGCGCGAACGCGCCGCCGGCAAGGACTACCTCGCGATCGTCCAGGGGCGCCTGGCCCTGCGTTCGCGCACGATCGACGTTCCCCTGCGCCGGTACCTCACCGCCGAGGGCGAGCGCCGGGTGGCGGTCGACCCGGCTGGCGGCCAGGCGGCCCTGACCCGGGTGCGCGGACTCTCCCGCGCCCGCCTCGACCTCGGCGAGTTCACTCGCGTGGCCTGCCGGATAGAGACCGGCCGGACGCACCAGATCAGGGTCCACCTCGCGCACGTCGGGCATCCGATCGCCGGCGACCCGAAGTACGCCGACTTCGGCCTGAACCGGGCGTTGGCGCGCGCCGGGCACGGCCGGATGTTCCTGCATGCCGCCGGGATGACGGTGCGCCATCCGGCCAGCGGAACGATGCTGCGCCTCGTCGCACCGATACCGGCCGAGTTCGACGCCCTGGTGCCGCCACCGATCGCATCCCGAGGA
>DAIMFM010000112.1:1946-9602 GCA_036724585.1 Burkholderiaceae bacterium
TTCAGCCTCGTCGTCTTCGACTGGGACGGCACCCTCATGGATACGACGGGCGCGATCGTCCATGCGATCCGGCAGTCCGCGGCCGATCTCGACCTGCCGGTGCCGTCGCAGGAGCAGGCGGCCCATGTCATCGGCCTGGGCATGCTCGATGCGCTCTCGCACGCGGTCCCCGAGCTGCCGCGCGAGCGGATCCCCGAGTACCTGGAACGCTACCGGGTGCACTACTTCTCCCGCGACGCCACCCTCGCGCCCTTCGAAGGCATCGTCGGCCTGCTCGAGCGGCTCGCCGCGAGCGACACCTGGGTGGCGGTGGCCACCGGCAAGTCGCGGGCAGGCCTCGACCGGGCGCTGGAGCAGACGGGCTGGTCGCGCTTCTTCATAACGACCCGCACGGCGGACGAAGGGGCGCCGAAACCCGACCCCTGGATGCTGCGCGACATCTGCGAGGAGCTGGGCGTGCACGCCAGCGCCGCCGTCATGGTCGGCGACACGACGCACGACCTCGACATGGCCATCGCGGCGGGCACCGCGGCCATCGGGGTCACCTACGGCGCCCATCCGCGGGCCGAGCTGGCCTCGCGCGCCACGCTCGGGCTGGTCGATCACCCGGGCGCGCTCGCCGATCTGCTGCTCCCCCATGTGCGGTGAGGTGAACGCCACACGATCCGAGGGTACGATCATCGTCTCCATGGAGCAGGAGCCGGGAAGTGACCGAGACCGAACACGCGCGCTCCGCCAGCGGGTCGGGGCCGGGTGAAACCGACGGGCGCTGGACGCGCGAGCTCGTCGAGAAGCTCGCCGCCGAAAGCCTCGTCGAACGCCGCAGGGCGCGACGCTGGTCGATCTTCTTCCGACTCGTCTACCTGCTCGTCTTCCTCGTCATCGGGCTCACCGTGATCGGGATCGCCGGGCGCAGCGGCCTCGGCGTCGCCGGCTCCCATGCGGCCGTGATCGATGTCCGGGGGACGATCGAGGAGGGGGGATCGAACTCCGCCGAGCGCATCAACGATGCCCTGCTGTCGGCCTTCGAGACCGACGCGGGGGTCGGCATCATCCTGCGCATCAACAGCCCCGGCGGCAGCCCGGTGCAGGCTGGCCAGATCTACGACGAGATCCGTCGCCTGCGCACCAAGTACCCGGACAAGCCGCTGTTCGCCGTCATCGAGGAGGTCGGCGCCTCGGGTGGCTACTACGTCGCGGCGGCGGCGGATCGCATCTATGCCGACAAGGCGAGCCTCGTCGGTTCCATCGGGGTCCTGATCGACGGTTTCGGCTTCACCGGTGCCATGGAGAAGCTCGGCATCGAGCGTCGCCTGCTCACCGCCGGCGCCAACAAGGGCTTCCTCGATCCCTTCTCGCCCCAGGACGAAACCGACCGCCTCCATGCGCAGCGCCTGCTCGACGTCATCCACCGGCAATTCGTCGAGGCGGTCCGCCAGGGCCGCGGCGATCGCCTGCGCGACCAGCCCGAGCTCTTCACCGGGCTCGTCTGGACCGGTAGCCGGGCCGTCGAGCTCGGCCTCGTCGATGCCATGGGCACGGTCCGGTCGGTCGCCCGCGACGAACTCAAGGTCAGCGCGATCGTGGACTACACGCCGCGCGAATCAGTGGCCGAGCGGCTTGCGCGCCAGGTGGGGGCGCAGCTTGCGGCCGGGCTTGATGCCGCGCTGCGTTCCGGCCTCGGCGCCGGCACCGCTTCGGGCCTGCGCTGAACCGCCACGAGGCGGGCGCCGTCGTGCAGGCCCGGGTCCCGCGGCTGCCTTGAGCCCGAAGACGGCCGGGATTCTTCGATCGAGCTCCCCGGCCGCCCCGGCGCCGGCCCGGCGCCAGTCGGCCAGCGGCCGGGAGACGATGCGTTCGACGGCGACGCTCAGGCCCGAGGCAGTCATCAGCACGGTGCCCGGCGCGAGGCAATCGAGGGCGGCGTCGAGCATCGCGTGGTTGCGGTAAGGGGTCTCGATGAACAGGATCGTTTCGTCGTTGGCGGCCGATCGCCGCTCGAGCTCGAGCAGCGCCGCCCGGCGTGCCTCGGACTCGCTCGGCAGGTAGCCGACGAAGGCGAAGCGCTGCCCGCCCATGCCGCTGGCCATGAGGGCGAGCAGCAGGGCGCTGGGCCCGATGGCAGGCACCACACGTGCCCCGAGCCGATGCGCGGCGCCGACCAGGTCGGCGCCCGGGACCGCGACGGCGGGACAGCCCGCGGCGGACAGCAGGCCGACGTCCTGGCCGCGGCGCAGCGGCGCCAGCGCTTCGTCGGGTGCCAGGCGGCGCTGGTGGGCGTTCCACTCGACGAGCTCGAGCGACTGCAGCGGCCGGTCGCCGACGAGCGGCTTGAGGAAGCGGCGCGCCGCCTTGGCGTTCTCCACGACGAAGACGTCGATTCGCTCGAAGTGCTCGCGGGTCGCGGCAGGCAGCACCTCCAGCGGCGACTGCGCCGGATCCAGCGGTACGGGCAGGAGGACCAGGCGGCCGAGGGCGTTCATCGCGACGCGTCCCAGGCCTCGCCGAGCACCGGCATGCCGGCGCGGGCGAGCAGGGAGCAGAGGGCGACCAGCGGCAGCCCGACCAGGGCGCTCGGGTCGTCATCGCGGATCCGCTCGACCAGGGCGATGCCGAGCGCCTCGCTGCGGGCGGCGCCGGCGCAGTCGTACGCCGGTTCGAGCCGCAGGTAGCGCTCGATCGTCGCGTCGTCCAGCCGGCGAAAGCGCACCCGAGTCTCGGTCAATTCGCAGGCCGAGAATCCCGCACGGCGATTGACCAGGGCTACGGCGGTATGGAAGCACAGCTCGCGGCCGGAGGCCGCACGCAGTTGCGCAACCGCCGCCGCATGGCCGCCCGGCTTGCCGATGGCCTCGCGCCCGTCCGCGCTCGCCACCTGGTCGGAGCCGACCACCCAGGCCGCGGGCTCCTGCGCCGCGACCGCATCGGCCTTGGCGAGCGCGAGACGGCGCGCGAGGGCCGCCGGCGGCTCGCCCTCCATCGGCGTCTCGTCGACCTCGGGCGGCACCACCCGGAAGGGCAGGCGCAGCCGGGCGAGCAGTTCGCGGCGATAGATCGAGGTGGAGGCAAGGACCAGGTCGGGTCGGGGCATGGAAGCGGCGAAGGAAAAGGCGTGAAGGAACGCGCGTGGCCGAAGGTGGGCAGCGGCCGGTCGTTCGGCTCGCTATTATGGGGGGCCGACGAACGCGAGGACGGCCCGGCCAGCGGGCCGGAGGTACCCAGGGAACGCATGGAGAACGCGAGGATCGACATCGACAGGCTTGCCCGGCGCGGCGAGACCCTTGCCGGGCAGTGGCCGCTGTCCGGCTTCGAGCGTCTCGCCAGCCTGCTGGCCGACACCGAGGGCGAAGTGCGCTGGCGCGCCCGCGCACGCAAGGAACGCCGTCGCGAGGGCGGCGACGATACCTTCCTCGATCTCGCCATCGAGTCGAGGCTGCACGTGCCGTGCGTGCGCTGCCTCGGTCCGGTGGCGGTCGATGTCGACGACGCGCGGGAGTTCCTGCTCGTCGCGGACGAGGAAACGGCGGAGCGCCTCGACGATCCCGAATCGGAACTCGAGGTGGTCGCGGCCGACACGCCTTTCCGCCTGGCGGAACTGGTCGAGGACGAGCTGATCCTGGCGATTCCGCCCCTGCCGCGCCACGAGGCCTGCGAACTGCCGGCGGGCCACGGCCGGGATTCCGGCCCGGATTCCGACCGGGACGGATACGGGGAGTCGCCCCGGCGGCCGTTCGAAGGACTGGCGAAGCTGCGCGGTGGCGGCGACGAGACAGATTGAGCGGCAGGGATCGGCGCATACCAATCGCCACCAGCAAGCCGCCCTAGAACGCTGATATAATTGCCGATTAACCCGAATCCTCTGTGGCACGCGCGGAACCGCCGACCGGCGCCCGCCGAGGCCGGTCCGTATCCCAGGAGCTTCCGATCATGGCCGTTCAGCAGAACAAGAAGTCGCCGTCGCGGCGCAACATGCGCCGCTCGCACGACGGCCTGCAAGCCGGCGCGCTCGCCCTCGAACCCACCACGGGCGAAGTCCACCTGCGTCACCACGTCAGCCCGACCGGTTACTATCGCGGCAGGAAAGTCGTAAAGACCAAGACCGACGAGTGATCCCGGCGACGCCGCCGGCCCGGGCGCTGGCCGCGCAACGAGCGCGGCGCAAGGGGTCCGTCCCGAGGGCGCGGCCCTGACGACATGAGCGTTCGAATCGCGATCGACTGCATGGGCGGCGACCACGGCCTGGCCGTGACGGTCCCGGCCGCGGTGTCGTTCCTTGCCCACGAACCCTCCGTGCGGCTGCTGCTGGTCGGGCGCGAGCCGGAGATCCGCGCCGCGCTCGCCCGCCATCGCGGAGTCGATTCCAGCCGGCTGGAAGTGCTCAATGCCGAGGAAACGATCGCGATGGACGAATCCCCCACGGCGGCATTGCGCAGCAAGCGCCAGTCCTCGATGCGGCTGGCCATCGCCGCCGTCAAGGACGGCGATGCCGATGCCTGCGTGAGCGCCGGCAACACCGGCGCGCTCATGGCCATCTCGCGCTTCGTCCTCAAGATGCTCGACGGCATGGACCGGCCGGCCATCGCCACCCAGATGCCCAATCGGCTCGGCGCCATGACCACCATGCTCGATGTCGGCGCGAACGTCGACTGCGAGCCCGAGCACATGCTGCAGTTCGCGATGATGGGCGCCGCCCTGGTCACCGCCCTCGACCGCAAGGAGCGCCCCACGGTGGGCCTGCTCAACATCGGCGAGGAGATGATCAAGGGCAACGACACCGTCAAGCGGGCCGCCGAACTCCTGCGCGCGGCCAACCTCAACTTCGTGGGCAACGTCGAGGGCGACGACGTCTATTCCGGCAAGGCCGACGTGATCGTCTGCGACGGCTTCGTCGGCAATGTCGCGCTCAAGACGTCGGAAGGCCTCGCGCAGATGCTCGCGGGCTTCATCCGCGAGGAGTACGAGCGCCACCTCTTCACCCGCTTGCTGGCGGTGCTGTCGTTTCCGGTGCTGCGCCGCTTCAAGGCCCGGCTCGATCATCGCCGCTTCAACGGGGCCGCGCTGGTCGGCCTGCGCGGGGTCGTCGTCAAGAGCCACGGCTCCGCCGATGCCTATGCCTTCGAGGCCGCCTTGCGGCGCGCCTACGATTCGGTGCGCAACGGCCTGCTGCAGGGCATCGCCGACAACCTGGCGCGGGCAGCCGCGATGCCGCCGCCGGCGGGCATCGACGAGCCGGTCGCCGCCGTCCAAGGATCGAATCTCCCATGACTGTTTTCAGCCGCATCGTCGGCACGGGCAGCTTCCTGCCCGGCGAGCCGGTGGACAACGACACGCTGGCGCGGCGGCTTGCCGCCAGGGGCATCGAGACCTCCGACGAATGGATCGTCGCCCGTACCGGCATTCGCCAGCGCTACCTCGCCGAGCCCGATGTCACCACCAGCCAGCTCGCCACCGAAGCCTCGCGCCGCGCGCTCGAGGCGGCCGGCCTGGACGCCGCCGACATCGACCTCATCATCCTGGCGACCTCCACGCCCGACTGGGTGTTCCCGAGCGCCGCCTGCCTGGTGCAGAAGGCGCTGGGCGCGACGGGCTGCGCCGCATTCGACGTCCAGGCGGTGTGCTCCGGCTTCGTCTATGCGATGGCGACGGCCGACGCCATGATCCGCGCGGGCAACGCCCGCAATGCGCTGGTGATCGGGTCCGAGACCTTCTCGCGCATCCTCGACTGGTCCGATCGCGGCACCTGCGTCCTGTTCGGCGACGGCGCCGGCGCCGTCGTGCTGCAGGCCTCGTCCGAGCCCGGCATCCTCGCGTCGCGCCTGCATGCCGACGGCAGCCAGGAATCCATCCTGCGCACGGCCGGCCAGGTGAGCGGCGGCAACGTCACCGGCCATCCGTTCCTGACGATGGACGGCCAGGCCGTCTTCAAGCTGGCGGTCGGCGTGCTCGATTCGGTCGCGCGCGAAACCGTCGCGGCGGCCGGCCTCGAACTCGATTCGATCGACTGGCTGATTCCCCACCAGGCGAACGTGCGCATACTGAAGTCGACGGCCAGGAAGCTCGGCCTGCCGCCCGAGCGCGTGGTCGTCACGGTCGACAGCCATGCCAACACCTCCGCCGCCTCGGTGCCGCTGGCGCTCGATGTCGCGGTCCGCGATGGTCGTATCCGCCCGGGGCACAATGTCCTGATGGAGGGCGTCGGCGGCGGCTTCACCTGGGGCGCCGTGCTGGCGCGGATGTGAGGTAACGATGACCATTGCCTGTGTTTTCCCGGGGCAGGGCTCGCAGAAGGTCGGCATGCTCGACGCCTTCGCGGCGCAGCCCGATGTCGCCGAACTGCTGGCGGCGGCCGACGCGGCGCTCGGCGAACCGCTCTCGACCCTGATCGCCGAAGGCCCCGCCGAAGACCTCTCGCTCACCGTCAACACCCAGCCTGCGATGCTCCTCGCCGGCTACGGCTGCTACCTCGCATGGCGTGCAGCCGGCGGCCCGGCGGCGGACATCGTCGCCGGCCACAGCCTGGGCGAGTACACCGCGCTCGGGGCCGCCGGCGCGCTGTCCCCCGCCGACGCGGTGCCGCTGGTTCGACTGCGGGCTGCCGCCATGCAGGAGGCCGTGCCGGTCGGCACCGGGGCCATGGCGGCCGTGCTCGGGCTCGACGACGACGCCGTCGCGCAGGCCTGCGCGCGCGCCATCGAGGCCGTTCCCGGCCAGCTGGTCGAGCCGGCCAACTTCAATGCGCCGGCCCAGGTCGTCATCGCCGGCCACAAGGAAGCGGTCGAGCGCGCCTGTGCACTGGCAAAGGAACTCGGGGCCAAGCGCGCCATGGCGCTCCCTGTATCGGCGCCGTTCCACAGCACCCTGCTGCGCCCGGCCGGCGAACGGCTGGCGCAGGCGCTTGCCGGCATCCGCCTCGAGCCGCCCGCCATCGCGCTGGTGAACAACGTCGATGTCGCGGTCGAATCCGAGCCCGACCGGATACGCGATGCCCTCGTCCGCCAGGCCTACAGCCCCGTGCGCTGGGTCGAGGTCGTGCGCAAGCTCAGGTCGATGGGCGCGACCCGCATCATCGAATTCGGTCCCGGCAAGGTCCTGGCGGGCCTCGTCGGCAGGATAGACAAGTCGATCCCCGTGAGCGCGGTCTTCGACCAGGCCTCGCTCGAGGCCACTCTCGCGGAGGTTGCATGAGTCTCGACGGACAGATCGCCCTGGTGACCGGCGCGTCGCGGGGCATCGGCCGGGCCATCGCGCTCGAACTCGGCAGGCAGGGCGCCACGGTGGTGGGCACCGCCACCAGCGCGGCGGGCGCCGATGCCATCTCGGCGGCGTTCGCGCAGGCCGGCATCAACGGTGGCGGCGAAGTGCTCGACGTGGCCCAGGCCCAGGCCTGCGCCGACCTGGTCGATGCCATCGGCAAGCGCTTCGGCCCCATCACCATCCTCGTCAACAATGCCGGCATCACGCGGGACAACCTCGCGATGCGCATGAAGGACGAGGAATGGAACGCGGTCATCGACACCAACCTCACCGCGGTCTTTCGCCTGTGCCGGCGCGTGATCCGGCCCATGATGAAGGCCCGCGCCGGGCGCATCGTCAACATCACGTCGGTGGTCGGCGCCAGCGGCAACCCGGGCCAGGCCAACTACGCGGCGGCCAAGG
>DAIMFM010000113.1:0-7783 GCA_036724585.1 Burkholderiaceae bacterium
GCCACGGCCATGGCCGCGACCGCCGCCCGGGCGGCCGGAACCGGCGCCGCGCGGCGAGCCGCCTGACCGGGGGGGCCGCTGGCCGGTACGGGCGCGGGCTTCACCGGGATGCTCCGGCTCCGTTTCCGGCTTGCCGGACCAGCCCGTGTGGCCGGGGATGTCGACCTGCGGAATCGGCCGGCCCAGCAGGCGCTCGACGCCGGCAAGCAGCTTGCGCTCTTCCGGCTCGACCAGGGTGATCGCCGAACCGGGGCTGCCGGCGCGGCCCGTGCGGCCGATCCGGTGGACATAGTCCTCGGGAACGTTGGGCAGTTCGTAGTTGACGACATGCGGCAGCTGGTCGATGTCCAGGCCGCGCGCCGCGATGTCGGTGGCGACCAGCACCGGCAGGCTGCCGTCACGGAACGCGCCCAGCGCCCGGGTGCGTGCGCCCTGGCTCTTGTTGCCGTGGATCGCCATCGCTTCGATGCCGTCGCGCGCGAGCTGCTCGGCCAGCCGGTTCGCGCCATGCTTGGTGCGCGTGAACACGAGCACCTGGGTCCAGCGCTGCGAGCTGATCAGGTGCGCGAGCAGGGCGCGCTTCTTCGAGCGATCGACGAGGTGGACCGACTGTTCGACGATCTCCGCCGGGGCATTGCGCCGGGCGACCTCGACGTTCGCGGGATCGTGCAGCAGGTCGCCGGCAAGGCGGCGGATCTCGTCGGAGAAGGTGGCCGAGAACAGCAGGTTCTGGCGCTTCGCGGGCAGCAGCGCGAGCACCTTGCGGATGTCGCGGATGAAGCCCATGTCGAGCATGCGGTCGGCCTCGTCGAGCACGAGGATCTCGACGCCCGACAGGTCGATGCTGCGCTGGCCGACGTGGTCGAGCAGGCGCCCGGGCGTGGCCACGAGGATGTCGATCGGCGAACGCAGGGCGGTGAACTGCGGATTGATGTTGACCCCACCGAACATCACCATCGAGCGCAGCGGGAGATACTTGCCGTAGGTCCGTACCGAATCCTCGACCTGGGCGGCGAGTTCGCGGGTGGGTGTGAGGATCAGGCAGCGGGGCCGCCCGGGCCTGGTGGCGCGGCCGGTGGCGGCGAGCTTGTGGAGGATGGGCAGGGTGAAACCCGCGGTCTTGCCGGTGCCGGTCTGGGCGGCGGCGAGCAGGTCGCGCCCCTGCAGGACGTAGGGGATGGCCTGGCGCTGGATCGGCGTCGGCTCGGTGTAGCCGGAATCGGCGATTGCGCGCAACAGGGGCTGCGCCAGCTTCAGGCCGGCGAAATCGATCTGGGAATCCATGGGTGGGAAAGCGCGCCGCGACGGGCCCATCCTCGAGAGTGGCGGCGCCAGTGCGCGGCCCGCTCGTCGGGACACCAATCGGGGACCAGTTCGGGAAAAGGAGATGGGGAATCGGGCAGGAAGGATTGGTTGCGACACGCCCGAGCCCGACATTCTAACCCGGATCCCGATCGGGTATCATCATTCGGATATCAAATCAGCCTGCCCGCGCTGATTACCCACCGATATGTAGATCGGGATGAACCTCCAGCAGCTCCGCTACCTGCGCGAAATCGTCCGGCGCGACCTGAACCTGACCCAGGCCGCGGCGGCGCTGCATACCTCCCAACCCGGCGTCAGCCGCCAGATCCTGGAGCTCGAGGACGAACTCGGCATCGAGATCTTCGTGCGCAAGGGCCGGCGCATCGTCGCGCTCACCGAGCCGGGGCGGGCGGCGCTGCGCATCGCCGACCGCATGCTCCACGACCTGGAAGGCCTCAAGCGGGTCGCCGCCGATTTCGCCGGCGACGACACCGGCACGCTGCGCATCGCCACCACCCATACCCAGGCCCGCTACACGCTGCCGGAGACGATCGCGGCGTTCCGGCAGCGCTTTCCGCGCGTGAGCGTGGTGCTCCAGCAGAGCGACCCGGTCGTCGCGGTTCGCCGGATCATCAACGGCGAAGCCGACCTCGCGGTGGCGACCGAGCAGATCGCGTCCAACCGGGACCTCCTCGCCCTGCCGTTCCTCGAGTGGACGCACGTGGCGGTGTTCCCGCCCGGCCATCCCCTCGAGGCGGTCGAGCGCGTCGACCTCCAGGTCCTCGCGGGCCATCCGTTGCTGACCTACGATGCCGCGTTCGCCGGCCGGACCTCGATCGACCGGGCCTTCGCCAACGCCGGCCTCGAGCCCGACATCGCGGTCTCGGCGCTCGACGCCGACATCATCAAGACCTACGCGCGGCTCGGCATGGGCGTCGGCCTGATCGCCGGGATCGCATTCGATCCGGCGGCCGACGGCCCCTTGCTCGCGCGCGACTGCGGCGAGCTGTTCGGGCGGCGCACCAGCCATGTGGGCCTGGTCCGCGGGCGCAGGGTGCGGCACTTCGTCGCCGAGTTCGTGCGGCTGATGCTGCCCGATTTCGACGAAAGCCAGCTCGAGCCCCGCGATTTGCCGGCCGTGCGGCCACCCGCCCGGCAATCGATCACGGAAAATCCCCGTCCGGGCACCGGGTAGCAGGCCCGGACGGTACACTGGCTCCCCCCAAGCAGCGTTCCGGCCTGTCCGGGCGAATGTGATGGATCATTCCGAACTGCGCCGATTCGTCGAGGCCCGATGGCGCGACGAGATCACCGATCGCCTCGTCGAGTACGTCCGGGTGCCGGCCAAGTCGCCGGCCTTCGACCCGGCGTGGCGCGAGCACGGCCATCTCGACGCCGTCGTCCGGGCGGGGCTGGCCTGGGGCAAGGCCCAGGAGATCGCCGGCCTGCGGATCGAGATCGTCGCGATCGACGGGCTCACGCCGTGCCTGTTCTTCGATGTGCCCGCCACCGGCGGACGCGGCGACACGCGCAGCGTCCTCTTCTACGGCCACCTCGACAAGCAGCCCGAGATGGAAGGCTGGCGCGCGGGCTTCGGCCCGTGGTTGCCGCGCATCGAGGACGGCCGCCTCTACGGCCGCGGCAGCGCCGACGACGGCTATGCCCTGTACGCCGCGCTCACCGTCATCGCGGCGATCGACGCCCAGGGCGTCGCCCGGCCGCGCTGCGTCGGCCTGATCGAGACCAGCGAGGAAAGCGGCAGCCCCGACCTGCCGGCCTACCTCGAGGCGCTGGCGCCACGCCTGGGCGATGTCGCCCTGGTCGCGGGCCTCGATTCCGGCGCCGGCAACTACGAGCAGCTCTGGGTGACGACCTCGCTGCGCGGCCTGGCGGGCGGCCTCCTGAGCGTGGAGATCCTCGAGGAGGGCGTGCACTCGGGCGCGGCCAGCGGCATAGTGCCGTCGAGCTTTCGCATCGCCCGCCAGCTGCTCGACCGCCTGGACGATTCCGCCTCCGGCCGCGTGCTCGTCGACGAACTCCATGCGCCGATACCGGACGAACGCGTCCGGCAGGCGCGTACGGCCGGCGCCATCCTCGGCGACTCCGTCTGGCGCCAGTTCCCGTGGGTGGGCTGCGCCCATGGCGAGGGCGCGCGCGCCCACGCCATGCCGACCACGACCGACCCCGTCGAGGCGATCCTGAACCGCACGTGGCGCCCGGCCCTGTCGGTGGTCGGCGCCGCCGGGCTGCCGCTGCCCGACGAGGCGGGCAATGTCCTGCGTCCTCGCACCGCGCTCAAGCTCAGCATGCGGCTGCCGCCCACGGTCGATGCGCAGGCCGCCGTCGCCGCGATGCGCCGGGTGCTCGAGCGGGACAATCCCCATGGGGCACGCGTGCGCTTCGAACCCGACCACGTCGCCAGCGGCTGGAACGCCCCGGCGAGCGCTCCCTGGCTCGCACGGGCCGTCGATGCGGCCTCGGAATCCTGCTTCGGGCGGCCGGCGGGCTGGATCGGCGAAGGCGGCACCATCCCGTTCATGAACATGCTGGGCGAGCGCTTCCCGCAGGCCCAGTTCCTCATCACGGGCGTGCTCGGGCCGCAGTCGAATGCGCACGGGCCGAACGAGTTCCTCCACCTGGAGTACGCGACGCGGCTCACCGAAGCCGTCGCGCAGATCGTCACCGAGGTACCCGCATGAGTCTCAGGCCCTTCCATGTCGCGTTCCCGGTCCGGGACATCGCCGAAGCCCGCGCCTTCTATGGCGGCGTGCTCGGCTGCCCGGAAGGCCGCAGCGATACCGACTGGGTCGATTTCAACCTGTACGGCCACCAGATCGTCGCCCACCGCGTCGACGACATGAGGCCCGTCGCCGGCCGCAACCCCGTCGACGGCGACTCGGTGCCCGTGCCCCATTTCGGCGTGGTCCTGTCGATGGCGGACTGGCGCATGCTCGCCGAGCTCCTGCGCGCCGCCGGGGTCGAGTTCGTCATCGAGCCCCATATCCGCTTCGAAGGCCAGCCTGGCGAGCAGGGCACGATGTTCTTCCTCGATCCCTTCGGCAATGCGCTGGAGTTCAAGGGCTTCGAGGACCTCGACCAGCTCTTCGCCCGCTGAAGCACGATTCGATGCGCATGCCCCGCTGGATCGCCCGGCATCTCCCGACCCGCGAGGAGATCGAAGGCAATCGCTGGCTCGGCCGGCTCGGCCCACGCCTGACCCACCCGCGCCTCTGGCACGCCAACCGGCGTGGCATCGCCATGGGCCTGGCCATCGGGCTGTTCTTCGGCCTGCTGGCGCCGGTGGCGCAGATCCCGCTGTCGGTGATCGCCGGGGTCTGGCTGCGGGCCAACCTCCCGACCGCGATCGCCGCCACCCTGGTGACCAACCCGCTCACCTTCGCCCCGCTCTACTGGCTCGCCTACCAGACCGGCGCGTTCTTCCTCGGCCATCCGGTGACGGCCGAAGTGCCGCAGGTGATCGCCGATCGCGGCATCGACGTCATCGCACCCGTCGCGCAATCGGGCCTCGCCGCCTGGATCGCCCTCTGGTACGACAAGGTCATCGCGGCCGGCAAGCCCTTCGCGCTCGGCATGGCGATCTTCGCCGTCGTCGGCAGCGTGCTCGGCTACCTGCTGGTGTCGTGGTCGTGGCGCTTCCGTACGCTGCGGCAGCGGCGGCGCCGGCGCCGGCTGCGACCGTGGGCCCGGCCCGCTCGCCGGGCCGTCCCCGAAGCGGTGCGCACGGGCAGCACCCGAGGGGCGGACCCCGGCCATTGAACGGACCGGCCGGGCCCGGCCGTCGGACCCGTGCCGGACGGAAGGACTGCCCGCGCGTGCGGGGCGACTGGCCCGGCGAGTGAGATAGTTCCTCACCCCCTGCGCCCGCGCTGCGTACCCTCCACTGGTTTTCGCCAGGGAGGAACCCATGTCGCCACGCGGCCCGCTCCTGCTCGCCGCCTGGAGCGTCGTACTGCTGCTGGCGTGGCCCGGGCCGGCGCGAGCCGACACCGATCGGTGGATGGAATCGACCCGGCTGCTGGCGGGCGTCGAAACCCGCCTGCGGCTGCTCACCGAGATGCCTTCGCGGGCCGAGCGAGCGCTCCGGTCCCATCTCGTCGCCATCGTCTGGCGCTACGGCGAGGAGGGAGCCGAGCGGCTCCTGCCGTCCGCCCTCGACGCCTTGCGCCTGGTGCAGGCCGAGGCGCTGCTCCGGGAGGGCATCGAACGCGCCGGCATCGGTGTGCTCGTCGCGGCCATGACCGGCGGCCTGCAGCACGAGTGGCTGTACTACACCGCCGATCCGCAGGCGCTGGCGGGCGCCTTCAACCGCCTGGCGGCGGACGCGCCCGACTGGCCGGTACGCCTGCTGACCGAGTTCGATCCCGACTGGGAGGCGTACCTCGCCCTGCGGCGCAGGGAGCTGGCGCTGCGCTGATCGCGCCCGCGGCGCTCAGGCGCCCGCCGTGCCGCCGCCCCAGGGCTCGAAGGCCTTGCCCACCGCATCGCGCCCGGAGATGCCCCGTCGCAGCAGCAGGGTGAGCAGGATCCTGGCCTTGAGCGCATCGAGCCAGCCGGCACGGACCAGGCCGCGCCGCAGCAGGTCGATCTCGCTGCCCGGAAAGCCGTAGGTCCGCTCGAGCGTCTCGCCCGAGCCGGTGCGCGAGGCGAGCACCACGGGCATGCGGCCGGCGGCTTCGCCCAGGAGCTCGGCCACTTCCGGGCGCACATGGCCGCCGCCGGAACCCGCCACCACGAGCCCGTCGACGCCGTGCGACAGCAGCGCCCGGACATGCGTGCCGTCGTCGCCCAGGGCGATGGTGACCAGGCCCACGCGCGCTTCGCCCGCCGGTGCGGATGCAATCGCCGGAATCCGCCCGAGCCGGGCGTTGAAGCGCACGCGGCCTTCGCTGATCCAGCCGATCGGCCCCGCCAGCGGCGAGCCGAAGGCGGCGGGGCTGCTGGTGTGCAGCTTGCGCGCAAAGCGCGCCGCATGGACTTCGTCGTTCATGACGACGAGGCAGCCCATGCCGCGCGCATCCTCGCTGATCGCGACCTGCACCGAAGCCAGCAGGTTGGCCGGGCCGTCCGCGCCGGCGAGCGACGGGTTGCGCATGGCGCCGCTGACGATCACGGGCATCTCGAGATCGAGCAGGCGGTCGAGCGCGAATGCGCTCTCCTCGATCGTGTCGGTGCCCTGGGTGACGATCACGCCGCGCTTGCCCTGTGCCGCGAGCTCGCGGATCGCCTGCGCGAGTTCCTCGAGATCGTCGAAGAGCAGGTGAGATCCCGGCATCTGGCGAAACGACCTCGCCTCCACGCGGGCGAGGGCGTCGAGTTCCGGCACGGCGGCGACCAGCATCTCGGCGCCCAGGGTAGGCACGACCCCGCCCTCGGCGCTGGGGCTCATGGCAATGGTGCCGCCGAGTCCCAGCACGGTCACGGTCGGTCTGTTCACGGCGCTCTCCTGTCCTTGTCCATCGGCTATCGTGCCATGATGCCGTGTTGACGGGCACGGGCCCGATCCCGAGAATCAATCCACCGGCCCGCGCGATGCCCGCCGGAACGACAACGCATTGGAGACAGCAAGCATGTCGCAGGACCTGATCGAGAACGTCGACGACGGCGTGTGCACCCTCACGATGAACCGCGTCGAGCGGCGCAACGCGCTCAGCCCCGGGCTGCTGTCCGCGCTCGTCGATGCGGTGGCGCGCGCATCGGCCGACGAAGCCGTCGGGGCGATCGTCCTGCGCGGCGCCGGTGGCTACTTCTGCGTCGGCGGCGACGTGAAGGCGATGGCCGAGGGCGCGGCGCGCGATGTCGGGTACGAGGCGCGCGGCGATGCCCTGCGCGCCCGGATGGAGGTCTCCCGCCTGCTCCACCAGTCCGGCAAGCCCTCGATCGCCGCCATCACGGGGGCGGCCGCGGGCGCCGGCCTGTCCATCGCCATGGCTTGCGACTTCCGGGTCGCGGGCCGTTCCGCCAAGCTGACCACCGCCTTCGCGAAGGTCGGCCTGTCGGGCGACTTCGGCGGCACCTGGTTCCTCACGCAACTGGTGGGCGCCGCGAAGGCCCGCGAGCTCTACATGCTCTCGCCCATCCTCGAGGCCGCCAGGGCGCAGGAGATCGGCCTCGTGACAGAGGTCGTCGATGACGATGCGGTCCACGGCCGCGCCGACGAGCTGGCGCGGCAGCTCGCCGGCGGCCCGCGGATCACGCTGTCCTACATCAAGCGCAACATGAACGACGCCCTCGACGGATCGCTGGTCGATTCGCTCGATGCGGAAGCCGCGCGGCATGTGCGCTGCTCCCTGACGGACGACCACCGGGAAGCGGCCGACGCGTTCATGAACAAGCGCAAGCCCGTCTTCACCGGGCGCTGAGCATCGGCGCCCGACATGCGCAGGCTCGCTTCCGCTTCCTTCCAGCCCTTCGCCGGCCAGGATGTCCGCAGCCTCGTCGCGGCGCAGGCCCGGCTGCG
>DAIMFM010000113.1:7793-9551 GCA_036724585.1 Burkholderiaceae bacterium
CCCGTTCGAGGGACCGCGCCAGGCATGGACGTATCGCGAGTTCGCGCAGCGTGTCGCGCGCTTCGCCGCCGGCCTGCATGCGCGCGGCGTGGTGGCCGGCGATCGCGTGCTCGTGCACCTCGACAACTGCCCCGAGGCGGTCCTTGCCTGGTTCGGCTGTGCCTGGCTCGGCGCGGTTGCGGTCACCACCAATGCGCGCTCGAGCGTCGAGGAACTCGCCTACTACGCCGATGATGCCGCCGTGGTCGCCGGCATCACGCAGCCGCGGCTCGCGGCGGTCGTGGGCGCCGCCTGCCCCCGGCTGCGCTGGCTCGCGCTGACCACCACCGACAACGGCGCCGCGCCGGCCGCCGGCTCACCTGCCGCGGCCGAGTCCTTCGATGCGATCGACGCCGACCCGCAACGCCTGCCGGCCCGGGCGCACGACCCGATGGCGCCATTCTCCGTGCAGTACACCTCGGGCACGACCTCACGGCCCAAGGGCGTGCTCTGGACGCATGCCAATGCCCTGTGGGGCGCCCGCGTCAATGCCACCCACCAGGACCTGCGCGCCGACGACGTCCACATGGTGACGCTGCCGCTCTTCCATACCAATGCGCAGGCGTATTCGATGCTGGCCACCCTGTGGGCCGGTGCGACCGCGGTGGTGGCGCCGCGCTTCTCGGCGAGCCGCTTCTGGCCGGTGTCGCTCGAGGAGCGCTGCACCTGGGCCTCGATCGTGCCCTTCGCATCGCGCGCGCTCGAGGCGCACGAGGTGCCGGCCTCGCACCACTACCGGCTCTGGGGCAGCGGCGTCTGCGAGCCGCCCAGCGATGCGCGCTTCCGGGTGAAGACCATCGGCTGGTGGGGCATGACCGAAACCATCACCCACGGCACCGTGGGCCTCGTCCACCTGCCCAACCCGAGCCTGTCGATGGGCCGGGCGGCGCCCGAGTACGAGCTGCGCATCGTGGTCGACGGTCGCGATGCAAAGCCCGGCGAGACCGGCGACTTCCTCGTGCGCGGCGTGCCGGGCCTGTCGCTCTTCGCGCAGTACCTCAATCGCCCGGAGGCCACCGCCGAGTCGTTCGACGACGAGGGCTGGTTCATCACGGGCGATCGGGTCCGGCTCGACGAGAACGGCTGGTTCTACTTCGGCGACCGCGCGAAGGACATGCTCAAGGTGGGCGGCGAGAACGTCGCCGCCTCGGAGGTCGAGCGCGTCATCGCGCTGGTGCCCGGCGTGCTCGAGACGGCCGTGGTCGCCCGGCGCGACCACATGCTCGACGAGGTCCCGGTCGCCTTCGTGCGCGTCGAGCCGACCGGCGGCGAGGCGCGCGCGGCGCTGCTCGAGGCGATCGGCGCCGCCTGCGAGACGGCGCTCGCCGACTTCAAGCGCCCGCGCGAGGTCCTGATCGTCGACGACTTCCCGCGCGCCACGCTCGAGAAGATCGCCAAGGCCGAACTGCGCCGGCGCCTGGAGGCGAATCCCGGCTGAGCGTCCCCGGCCTGCCGCCGCTGCTGTGCCTGCCCGCGGCGCGCCGCGCCCCGGCCGCTTCAGTCGTACAGGCCGAGCATGCGCGCGCGCAGGCGCACCAGGCCGAGCAGGGCGTCGATGTTCGCCGTCGGCAGCCCGACCTGCATGCCGATCTCGCGCACCGCGCCGACGAGGGCGTCGATCTCGAGCGGCTTGCCCGTCTCGATGTCCTGCAGCATCGAGGTGCGGATCGCCCCGAGCCTGCGGGTGACGCCATGGCGCTCCTCGGTGGCTGTGTCGTT
>DAIMFM010000114.1:0-493 GCA_036724585.1 Burkholderiaceae bacterium
ACTCCCAGTGCGAGCTCACGAGCCGGTCGGGATACATCGAGACGAAGCCCGCGTGCTGCAGGAAGCCGGGGTAGACACGGCGGCCGGCGCCGGGATAGTTGCCCGGCACGATGTGGATGAGGTGGTTCTCGAACCACTCGTAGGGGCGCTGGATCGCGAGGTTGTTGACCTGGGTGGGGCTGAAGCGCGTGTCGATCGGCCCGCCCATCATGGTCATGCTGAGCGGCAGGCGATCGTCGCCCAGCGTCGACATGATCGAGACGGCGGCCAGCACCGGCACCGTCGGCTGGCAGACCGACATCAGGTGCACGTCGGGGCCGAGGTGGCGGATGAACTCGATCGCATAGGCGACGTAGTCGTCGAGCCGGAACGAGCCGGCGCTGAGCGGCACCATCCGCGCGTCGACCCAGTCGGTGATGTAGACGTTGTGGTCGGGCAGCAGCGCGCGTACCGTATCGCGCAGCAGCGTCGCATGGTGGCCCGACAGCGGGGC
>DAIMFM010000114.1:503-9389 GCA_036724585.1 Burkholderiaceae bacterium
ATGTTCCGCCTGGGAGTGCTGCGCGCGGCGCTGGAGCAGCACCGGGGCGGCGGCGCGACTGGCCAGGGTGGCCGGCAGGTCGCGCGCGAAGCGGACCAGCTTGCAGAAGGGCTTGTCGATGACGACCCGCTCGCGCACCGGGACGTCGATGCCGTCGATCCGGGTGCTGGCCAGCCCGAAGGCGGGCTTCTCATACTCCTTGCCGAGCCGATGTACGAGCTCGAAACCGGCGGACATCCGCTTGGCAAAGGGTATGTAGGCGAGGGGACTGTACGGGTTGGCGTACAGCTGGCTCATCGAGTCGGCCCAGCTCGATACCGGATTCAGGACGGCGCGACCGGCTTCGTGCATGTGATAAAGCATCTAGGCAACTCCCTGGGACTTGCGTCCTTGATTATTGGAGCGGGGGCGTTTCCTGGCGTGTCGAATACCGCACTGAATGGCCCGCATGTCTTATCTTTCCTCGTTGGCCGGATGCAAAACGGGGAAAATCCTACACCACGCCGGCAAGGAACGTGCCAAACCGATTCATGCTGAATCCCACAGTCGAATGGGCGAGTATTTGGCGGCCGCGTGCGGTGGCGCGTACATGAAGCCGGTGCGACGACCGGTCTCGATCAATGGAGCTTTTTGAACGCAGATTGCGCGAGTTTCGACCGCGATACGGGCGCGAACTGGCTGTTCGCGGCCGTGCCCGCGCTCTGCGGCAGGGTCGGGCCTACGCGTAATCCGCAGGCGCGAAAGCGGAAATCCGCAGGCTCAGCGCTGCAGGTGCTCGAGCTTGTGGGGAACGTCCTTCCAGTCGTCGGCGTCGGGCAGGGGATCCTTGCCGCGGGTGATGCTCGGCCAGGCGGCGGCGAGTTCCGCATTGAGCGCGATATAGGCTTCCTGCCCGGCGGGCACGTCCTCCTCGGCGAAAATGGCCTCGACCGGGCACTCCGGGATGCAGACGGCGCAGTCGATGCATTCGTCGGGATCGATGACGAGCATGTTCGGCCCTTCTCGGAAGCAGTCGACCGGGCAGACATCGACGCAATCGGTGTACTTGCAGCGAATGCACGATTCGACGACGACGTGGGTCATGTGGGCTGGCGGCGGTGGCGGGAGGACGATCCGGAGCGGGCAATTCTAGCGCGGGTCGCGCAGGGCGTGAGGGGCAGGGCGGCGCAATGAAGCGGTTGCTTCATTGGCCCTTATCATTCATTACTTGCGGGCTTGAGCATTCACGGGGAGAACCATCTTGGACAAGCGCATCGGTCCCGCCCGCCGGGCGCTCGCGCGCATCCCGCTGGCGGCCGCCATCGTCGCCGGCTTCGGACCGCGGTTCGCCGGCGCGGCGGGCAAGCCCTACCGGATCGGCGAGATCAACAGCTACAACCGCATGCCGGCCTTCCTCGAGCCCTATCGCATGGCGATGGAACTCGCGATCGAGGAGATCAACGCGGCCGGCGGCGTCGACGGCAGGCCGCTCGAGATCATCATCCGTGACGACAACGGCGCGCCCGGCGACGCGGTCCGGGTGGCGAGCGAACTGGTCTCGCGCGAGCGGGTCGACATCCTCGCCGGCGGCTTCCTCTCGAACGTCGGCCTGGCGCTTGCCGACTTCGCCCGCCAGCGCCGCCGCGTCTACATCGCCGGCGAGCCCCTCACCGACAAGCTGGTCTGGGAGAACGGCAACCGCTACACGTTCCGGCTGCGGGCTTCGACGTGGATGCAGGTGGCCATGCTGATCCCCGGCGCGGCGGCCACCGGCGCGAAGCGCTGGGCGCTGGTCTATCCCAACTACGAGTACGGCCAGTCGGCCGCCGAAACCTTCAAGACCCTGTTGCGCGAGCAGGTGCCGGACGTCGAGTTCGTCGCCGAGCAGGCGCCGCCGCTGGGCAAGGTCGATGCGGGCTCGGTGGTGCAGGCGCTGGCCGACGCCCGGCCCGACGCGATCTTCAACGTGCTGTTCTCGGTCGACCTGGCGAAGTTCGTGCGCGAAGGCAACACGCGCGGCCTGTTCAGGGACCGCGAGGTGGTCAGCCTGCTGACGGGCGAGCCGGAATACCTCGACACCCTCGGCGAGGAGACGCCCGAAGGCTGGCTCGTGACCGGCTATCCCTGGTACGGCATCGACACCCCGGAGCACGACCGTTTCCTCACCGCGTACCGGCGCAAGTACGACGACTATCCGCGCCTCGGCTCCGTCGTGGGCTATGCCCTGGTGTACGCGATCGCCGGCGGCCTGCGCCGCGCCGGTTCGGCCGATACCGAGAAGCTGATCACGGCGTTCCGCGGCCTTGAGTTCGGCACGCCGTTCGGTCCCGCGAAGTTCCGCGAGATCGACCACCAGTCGACCCTCGGCGCCTTCGTCGGCCGTACCACGAAGCGCGAGGGCCGCGGCGTCATGCGCGACTATCGCTACATCGACGGCGCCAGCGTGCAGCCGCCCGACGAGGTCGTCGCCCGCCTGCGAGGCGCCGAGCGCTAAGGCGCAGCGACCGGCCGGGTGCCATTGCGCGGCGCCCGCGTCCGCGCCGGCGCCGGCCTCCGACATTGCCCTGATGAGCGCGTCCAGCCTCGCACTCCAGCTCCTGAACGGACTTGCCAGCGCGTCCAGCCTGTTCCTGATAGCGGCCGGGTTGTCGCTGATCTTCGGCGTCAGCCGGATCGTCAACTTCGCGCACGGCTCGCTCTACATGCTGGGCGTCTACGTCGCCTATTCCCTGGTGGGATGGCTGGGCGACGGCCACCTCGGCTTCTGGGCCTCGCTCGGGCTCGCCGCACTGGCCGTGGGCGCCTTCGGCGCGGTGGTCGAGATCCTGCTGCTGCGCCGGATCTACCGGGCGCCCGAGCTGTTCCAGCTGCTCGCCACCTTCGCGCTCGTGCTGCTGGTGCGTGACGCCGTGTACTTCGCCTGGGGGCCCGAGGAACTCTTCGGGCCACGCGCGCCCGGCCTCGAGGGCTCGGTCAGCATCCTCGGGCGGCCCTTCGCAGTACGACCTGCTGCTCATCGTCGCCGGGCCGCGGGTCCTGCTGCTGCTGTGGCTGCTGCTGACGCGCACCCGCTGGGGCACGCTCGTGCGGGCCGCCACCGATGATCGCGAGATGGTGGGCGCGCTCGGCGTGGACCAGGCCTGGCTCTTCACCAGCGTGTTCGCGCTCGGCGCGCTGCTCGCCGGCCTGGGCGGCGCGCTGCAGCTCCCGCGCGAGCCCGCCAGCCTCGAGCTCGACCTCCTCGTCATCGCCGATGCCTTCGTGGTCGTCGTGGGGGGCGGGATGGGCAGCATCCCGGGCGCGTTCCTCGCGGCCCTGCTGATCGCCGAGCTCAAGGCGATCTGCATCGGCATCGGCCAGGTCGAGATCCTGGGCATCGACTTCTCGTTCTCGCGCCTGACCCTGGTGATCGAGTTCCTGGTGATGGCGGTGGTGCTGGTCTGGCGGCCGTGGGGCCTGCTCGGCAAGCCGATCGAGGCGGGCCGCCAGCTGGTCGCCGCCGAAGCGCCCCTGCGGTCGGCGCCCGCTTCCTTGCGGCTGCTGGGCATCGTGGTGGTCGCCGCGCTGGTCGCGCTGCCCCTGGCCGGCGAGCAGTTGCCGTATGCCACGGTGCTGCTCGTCGACATGTTCGTCGCGGCGCTCTTCGCCGCCAGCCTGCATTTCATGATGGGCCCCGGCGGCATGGTCTCGTTCGGCCATGCCGCGTACTTCGGGCTGGGCGCCTATGGCGCCGGGCTGCTCCTGCGCAACTTCGGCCTGCCGATGGAGCTTGCGCTCGTCCTCGGCCCGGTGGTGGCCATGGCCGGCGGCCTGCTCTTCGGCTGGTTCGCCGTGCGCCTGTCGGGCGTCTACATGGCGATGTTGACGCTGGCCTTCGCGCAGATCGTGTGGTCGGTGGTGTTCCAGTGGGAGGACTTCACGGGCGGCTCCAACGGCCTGATCGGCATCTGGCCGTCGCCCTGGCTGTCCGACGGCCATGCCTACTACTACCTGAGCCTCGGCGTCACCGTGCTCGGGCTGTGGCTGCTGCGCCGGGTCCTGCATTCTCCCTTCGGCTATGCGATGCGCGCGGCGCGCGACTCGGTCCTGCGCGCCGCGGCCATCGGTATCGACGTGCCCCGCATCCAGTGGATGGCCTTCGTCGTCGCGGCGACCGCCGGTGGCGTGGCGGGCTCCCTCTATGCCTTCTCGAAGGGCAGCATCTCGCCGGACGTCCTGTCGATCGGCCGCTCGGTCGACGCTCTCGTGATGGTCCTGCTGGGCGGGGTGCAGGCGGTCACCGGCCCGATCGTGGGCGCGGGCGCCTTCACCTGGCTGCAGGACGCGCTCGCGCGCGAGACGCAGTACTGGCGCGCCCTGCTCGGGGCGGTGATCCTCCTGCTGGTGCTGCTGTTCCCGGCCGGCATCGCCGGTGCGATCCGCGCCCGGCTGATGCCCCTGGAGGGCGGGCGATGAGCGCCCCGACCCGGGAGCCGGTGCTCGCCGTCCGTGGCTTGCGCAAGGCCTTCGGCGGCGTGGTCGCGGTCGACGACGTCGCCTTCGAGGTGGCGGCCGGCGAGATCGTCGCCCTCATCGGCCCCAACGGCGCCGGCAAGTCGACCTGCTTCAACATGCTGATGGGACAGCTCGTCCCGGATGCCGGCGCCATCCGCATCCTCGGGCAGGAGACGGCGGGCATGGCGACGCGGCGGATCTGGCGCCTCGGTGTCGGCCGCACCTTCCAGGTCACCGCCACGTTCGCTTCGATGACCGTGCGCGAGAACGTGCAGGTCGCGCTGCTGTCGCACCATCGGGGCCTGCGCAATGCCTGGCGCGTCGCCCGCGAGCAGTTCGTGGAGACGGCCGACGAACTGCTCGCGACGGTCGGCATGCAGGCCCACGCCGAGCGTCCCTGCTCGATCCTCGCCTACGGCGACCTCAAGCGGCTCGAGCTCGCCGTGGCGCTCGCCAACCAGCCGCGCCTGTTGCTGATGGACGAACCGACGGCGGGCATGGGCCCGCGCGAGCGCGTCGAGCTCATGGCCCTGGCCGCCACGATCGCGCGGCGCGAGGGCACGGCGGTCCTCTTCACCGAGCACGACATGGACGTCGTGTTCCAGCACGCCGATCGCGTGATGGTGCTCGATCACGGCCGGCTGATCGCGGTCGGTGCGCCGGCGCAGGTCCGGGCCGACCCCGAGGTGCGCCGCGTGTACCTCGGATCGAGGGCGGCGCCATGAGCGGCGACGTACGGCCACGGCCGGCGGGCGAGGTGCTCCTCGATGTCCGCGGCATCGACGCCTGGTACGGGCGCGCGCGCGTCCTCGACGATGTCTCGCTCGAGGTGCGGCGTGGCGAGGTCGTCGTGCTCCTCGGGCGCAACGGCGCCGGCAAGTCGACGACGATCAAGGCGATCATGGGACTGGTGGCGCGCGGGACGGGCGGCCGCATCGATTTCGCCGGCACGCGCATCGACGGGCTCGCGCCGTTTCGCATCGCGCGCCTGGGTCTCGGCTACGTGCCGGAGGACCGCCGGGTGTTCACCGGCCTGACGGTGCGCGAGAATCTCGAGGTGGGACGCCAGCCGGCCCGACCGGGCGTGCCCGAATGGGACTGGGCGAAGCTGGTCGCGCTGTTCCCCAATCTGGCCGGGATGCCCGACCGGCCGGGCGGACGCATGTCGGGCGGCGAGCAGCAGATGCTCACCATCGCCCGTACGCTGATGGGCAACCCGTCCTGCATCCTGCTCGACGAGCCGAGCGAGGGCGTCGCGCCGGTCGTGGTCGACCAGATGGTCGCGGCGGTCGCCCGGCTCAAGGCGGCCGGCGTCGCCATCCTGCTGTCCGAGCAGAACCTGCATTTCGCCCGGCGTGTCGCCGACCGGGCCTACATCATCGAGAAGGGACGCATGCGGTACTCCGGGACGATCGCGCAACTCGAGGCGGATGCCGACGCCCGCGAGCAATACCTTGCCGTCTGAGCGCCGGCAGCGCGTGCCCCAGGTCGCCGGCGCGCGCCGCGATCCCGAGGCCACCCGCCGGCGGATCCTGGCGGCGGCCACGCGCGAGTTCTCGCGCGAGGGCTACGGCGGCGCGCGCGGTGCTCGCATCGCCCGCGAGGCCGGCTGCAGCGAACGCATGGTGTACTACTACTTCGGCTCGAAGCGGGGCCTGTTCCGGGCGGTGCTCGAGGCGATCTACCTGAAGCTGCGCGAGTTCGAGTACTCGCTCGCGCTCGACCACCTGGCACCGGATGCGGCCTTGCGCGCCTTCTGCCTCGACGTCTGGCGCTGGTACTGCGAGCACCCGGAGTTCATCGGGCTGCTCGGGATCGAGAACCAGCAGCGCGCCCGCCACCTGCGCGAATCCGAGAGGCTGGGGGAACTCGTCAGCCCCGTGGTGGGCCTGCTCGCCACCCTGATCGAGCGCGGCGTGCGCGCCGGCGAGTTCCGCCCCGGCATCGATCCGGTGCAGCTGTACCTCACGATCGCCGCGCTCGGCTACTTCCAGCTGTCGAACCGCCATACCCTGTCGGCGGTGCTGGGCGAGGATCTCGTCTCGCCGGCCCGGCTGCAGGCGCACTGGGAGGCCTCGGCCGACGTGGTCCTGCGCTACGTCGCCGCGCGCCCCGCCACGGGCGGCGCATCGGGATAGAGCCGCCCCAGGATGTCGAGCCCGAGCTCGGCGAATTCCGGCGCCAGGTCGGTGACCATGGCATCGACCGTGTCGCGCTCCCGCCGATCGGCGAGGATCGTCGCGATCCGGTTGCCGCGTGCCGCCATGGCGCTGCGGATGGTCTGCTCCCAGTGCGGCGGGTGCTCCGACTCCGACCACTGCCCACGGCCGCGCCCGTAGTGGGCGACCGCGAGATAGGACAGCAGCGCCGACACCACGAGGTCCTCGAGGATCGTGTCGGCCCAGGTGATGATGGTCCGGTCGCCGCCGCGAACCATGTTGTAGCCGCGCGCGAGGCCGGCCGCGCCGAGCGCGCCGAGCACTCCGCCGGCGATCAGGCCGCCACCCAGCGTCAGGCCGCCCGTGGCCAGGTCCGCCTTCAGGCCGGCAAGCGCGCCGGTCACGAGGCCGCCCCAGACGGCGGCCTTGCCCTCGCTCACCGGTCGCGTGATCGCATAGTGCTCGGCAAGGCGCTGCATGACGACGGCGCCGGCGTGGCCGCTCAGTTCGTGGATGCGGATCAGTTCGTCCACGCTGGCGCGGATGTCGGCATCGAGCCGCTCGGCGAGCGCGCGCATCGCGCGCTCCCGTGGGCCGGCGCGTTCGGTCCGCCGGCGCCCGGGCAGGATGCCCGCATCGAGGATCCGCCCGGCCAGGCCGCCGTCGGCGACCTCCTCGCGGTCGTGCGCGGCGCGGGCGATCCGGCGGGCGAGTTCGCGCATCGAAGCATCGAAGCGTTCCCGGCGCACCGCCATCCAGTGCCCGTGCAGCCGGTCGAACGCGGGCCGCAGTTCATCGGGAAGCTGGCGGCCCACGGCCGCGAGCAGGATCGACTCCTGTACCCAGCAGCGGGCGAATGCGTCGAGCTGGATGACTTCGCGAACCGCGGTGCTGTCCGCCGTCGCCGCGCGCCAGCGTGCGAGCTCCGCCGCTTCCTCGTCCGGCGGGCGGGGTCGCCCGGTCTGGTTGAGCAGCACCACCACGGGCTTGCCGATCCAGTCGAGGATCCGCATCTCGGGCTCGACGTAGCCGGCTTCGACGGGATCCTCCGAGGCGTTGACGAGATAGAGGACGACGTCGGCCTGTTCGCGCACGTTGCGGATGGCCTGCTGGCTCGAGTAGAGCGGCCGGTCGCTCAGGCGATCCCAGACCTGGCCCAGCAGCCAGCCGAAGGGATTGTCCGAGCGCTCGAGCCGGCGCGCGAGGCGGTGGCTGTCGCCGAAGCCGGGCGTGTCCCACAGCCGCAGTTCGTCGCCCGCCGGCGTCTGCGCGAGCACGAAGCCTTCCGCCTCGTCGGTGACATGCGCCTCGTCGCGGACCAGGCCCACGTCGGCCGCCAGCAGGGTGCGTGCGAGCGTGGTCTTGCCCGCATTGGTGTGCGACACCAGCGACATCGCGATCTGCTTGCCGGGCGACTCAGGCTGCATCGCGCTCGCCGGCGGCCTCGATCCCGTTCGCGAGGGCGCCCAGGCTCTCGTCGTAGTCGTCGGGCGCGAGCGACAGGAAGACCAGCGGAATCGTGGTGGCCGCTTCATCGAAGATCCGGCGCCATGCGTCGATGCGCTGGGCGAGCCGGGCGGGATCGGCGAAACGGGCGCGGAACGAGGCTTCGTCGACCAGCACCGCCAGGGGCGCCCCGGGCGGAAGCCGCTCGCGCAGGCGCTCGACGAAACGCAGCTGGACCTCGCGCTCGGGCGTGGCCGCGAGCCGGAAGAGCACCAGGACCCAGTCGGCGGGTGGGCAGGCGGCGGCGAACGAAGGCTCGGCCTCCTCGCCGAAGCCGATGCTCGGCGCGATCCGCACGACCACGTTCGCGCCGAAGGTGCCGGCGAGCAACGAGGCGAGCAGGTCGCGGGCGCCCTGGCCGAGTTCGGTGGCGTAGGGAATCACCTGGATCGCGCTCGCCCCGCCGGAGCGGGCGCGAAGCAGCGCGGTGAAATAGGGATCGCGAAGCGGGATTTCGACCGACCGGGCCAGGCGGTTCGCGCGCCGGTGCTCGAACAGGGCCAGCACGAGCCGGGGCAGGACGACGACCAGCGCCAGGCTGGCCGCCTGCAGGTGGATCCATTCGGCCGCGCGCTCGCCCGGGCCCGGCGGGATGCGCATGGCGGCCAGCCGCTCGGCATCGGGCAGGTCGATGCCGGTGAGCAGGCTGGCCGGCCCGAACACGAGCCCGAGCAGCGCGCGTACCTGTCCGGGCTCGAGGAAGGTGCTGGCCCAGCCCGCCCGGTACTCGAAGACGAGCCCCCGCAGG
>DAIMFM010000115.1:0-9377 GCA_036724585.1 Burkholderiaceae bacterium
CGCGCCCCAGTAGGACATCTGGCCCCAGGGCAGCAGGTAGCCCATGAAGGCCTCGGCCATGAGGGCGAGGAAGAGCAGGCAGCCGAAGATCCAGACCAGTTCGCGCGGCCGGCGGTACGAGCCGTACATGAGGCCGCGGAACATGTGGAGGTAGATGACGACGAAGAACGCCGAGGCCCCGGTGGAGTGCATGTAGCGCACCAGCCAGCCCCAGGGGACGTCGCGCATGATGTACTCGACCGATGCGAACGCGACCGGGATGCCGGAAGCGTTGAGCGATGCATCGGGCTTGTAGTGCATCACGAGGAAGATCCCGGTGACGATCTGGATCACGAGGACCAGCATCGCCAGCGAACCGAAGAAATACCAGAAGTTGAAGTTCTTCGGAGCGTAGTACTCCGATACGTGCTGTTTCCAGGTCGACGTCAGCGGAAACCGCTCGTCTATCCAGCCCACCAGGCCGGTGGTTTCGATCTGCTTGTCCTGCGCCATCTCGATGCTCCTCGCTCGGTCCTCTGTGCCGCGTTCCGCGTCTCGCGGATCAGGCCTTGTCTTCGCCGATCAGCAGCTTGTTGTCGGAAAGGTAGGTGTACGGCGGCACGTCGAGGTTCACCGGCGACGGCTTGTTCTTGAAGACCCGCCCGGCGAGGTCGAAGGTCGAGCCGTGGCAGGGGCACAGGAACCCGCCCTCCCAGTCGTCGGGCAGGGAAGGCTGGGGGCCGGGAGCGAAGCGCTCGGACGGAGAGCAACCGAGGTGCGGGCAGATGCCGACGAGGACGAGCGTGTCCTTGCGGATCGAGCGCCATTCGTTCTGCGCGTACTCGGGCGTGGGGATCTGGTAGTAGCGCTCGGAATCGGGGTCGGCGAGCTCGTCGTCGAGGCCTTCGAGGGTCTCGACCATCTCCTCGCTGCGGCGGATGATCCACACCGGCTTGCCCTGCCATTCGACCCGCTTGAGGTCGCCGGGCTTCATGCCGGAGATGTCGACCTCGACCGGGGCGCCGGCGGCCTTGGCGCGCTCCGACGGCGCGAAGCTGGCCACGAAGGGCACCGCGGTGGCGACGCCGCCGACGGCTCCGAGGGTGGCGGTAACGCCGATGACGCCACGGCGGGACTTGTCAACCGGCCGGATCGAAGCCGGTTGCGGCGCATTTCCCGGTGGGACGCCGGGGCCCGAGGCGCTAGCCAATTTGTTCGGATCGCTCATGGATTCGCTTCGCTAAAGTTCAAGCCGGTTACTAGGAAAACCGCTGATTTTAACATTTTGCAACGCCCCCCTAGAAGCCCCTGCGCAACAGTGGGCGCGCCGCCATGGCTGCGCGGCACCCGGGGTGCTAGTGTTGCGCGGCCGCCGGGCCGGCATGATGGGCCAGGCTCGGCATTCTCCAGCGCCCAGCGCTGCAACGACAAAGCTTCGGGGAGGTACCGACAAATGGGAATGTTGAGTGAATTCAAGGAATTCGCGATCAAGGGCAATGCGATGGACCTCGCCGTCGGCGTGATCATCGGCGGGGCCTTCGGCAAGATCGTGTCCTCGCTCGTCGAGGACGTGATCATGCCGATCGTCGCATTCATCCTGGGTGGCGAGGTGAACTTCAGCAGCATGCTGATCCCGTTGGGCGAGGTACCGGCCGGCACCCCCCGGACGCTCGAGGCGCTGAGGGAGGCCGGCGTGCCGGTCTTCGCATACGGCAACTTCATCACCATCCTGATCAACTTCATCCTGCTCGCCTTCGTGATCTTCATGCTCGTCAAGGCGGTCAACAACCTGCGCCGCGCCGATCCTCCCGCGCCGCCGGCCCCTGCGGCGCCGCCGGCCGAGGAGGTCCTGCTCACCGAGATCCGCGACATCCTGCGCCAGTCGCCGCGCTGATCCGCCGTCCACTGGCCAGGGGCGGGCCACCGCACGCCCGCCCGGGGCAGTGGGCGGGCGGCCGCCCGCGGGACTACGCCGGGTTGGGCACGTCGATGAACCGGTGCTCGATCCCGCAGGCCTCTGCGATCGCCTCGCCGAGTGCCTGTACCCCGTAGCGCTCGGTCGCATGGTGGCCGGCGGCGAAGTACACGACCCCGGCCTCGCGGGCGACATGCGTTGTGCGCTCGCTGATCTCGCCGCTGACGAAGGCGTCGGCGCCCAGGGCGATCGCATCCTCGAGGTAGTCCTGCGCCGCCCCCGTGCACCAGGCCACCCGTTCGATCCGGCGCTCGAGCGCGCCCACCGCGAGCGGCCGCTGGCCGAGGCGGCGCATGAGCCGGCGGCCGAATGCCGCGGCATCGGTCGGCTCGTTCAGTCGTCCATGCCAGACGAGGTCGCGATCGCCGCCGGTGCCGGCCACCTCCAGCCCCAGCACGCGCGCGAGCTGGGCGTTGTTGCCCAGGCTCGGATGGGCATCGAGCGGCAGGTGGTAGGCGAACAGGCTCATGCCGGAGGCCATCAGGCGGCGCACCCGTTCGCCGCGCAGGCCCACCAGGCGGGAGTCCTCGCCCTTCCAGAACCAGCCATGATGGACGAGCAGCGCATCGGCGCCCTGCTCGGCCGCCGCATCGATCAGGGCGAGGCTCGCGGTGACGCCGCTCACGAGCCGCCGGATCGGGCGCGCACCTTCCACCTGCAGGCCGTTTGGGCAATAATCCGCGAAACGCTCGACGTCCAACCAGCGCCCCACCCTTTCGGCGAGTTCCCCGACGCCGACCTGGCGCGGCTCGGCCGGCCGTGTCGAGCGACCCGCCGGTCGTTTCGTTGTCCGTGCCATGTTCCGTTCACTCTGGTTATTGTTCGCGCAGACCGTCACCGCAGGGCTGGCCGTGCTCTTCACCCTCGCCGTCCTGCGCCCCGAATGGCTGCCTTCGGCGCTGCGCGAACCGACCGCACCGGCACGGATCGAAGTCCCTTCGCGTCCCGCCGGCGAACCCGCGCCACCCGCATCGGGCGACGCCTCGATTCTGTCATACGCGAGCGCCGCCAACCGCGCGATACCCTCGGTCGTCAACGTACTGACCAACCAGCAGGATACCGAGGGGCCCACCGGCAACCCGCTGCTCGACGATCCGCTGTTCCGCCGCTTCTTCGGCGACGACATTCCGCGCCAGCCGCGGACCAGCCTCGGTTCCGGCGTCATCATCGGGGACGCGCTGGTGGTCACCAACCATCACGTGGTCGAGGACTCCGAGGACATCGAGGTGCTGTTCCCGGACGGGCGCAAGATCGGCGCCACGCTGGTGGGCAGCGACATCGAGACCGACCTCGCGGTCCTGCGCCTCGAGACGCAGGAACCGATGCCCGCGATCGAGCTCGCGGACGTCGAGCGGGCGCAGGTGGGCGACGTGGTCCTGGCCATCGGCAATCCCTTCGGCGTCGGCCAGACCGTCACGATGGGCATCATCAGCGCCCTGGGTCGCAACCAGCTGGGCATCAATACCTTCGAGAACTTCATCCAGACCGATGCCGCGATCAACCCGGGCAACTCCGGTGGCGCCCTCGTCGACACACAGGGCCGCCTGCTCGGGATCAATACCGCGATCTACTCGCGCAGCGGGGGCTCGCTCGGCATCGGCTTCGCCATCCCGTCGTCGACGGTCAGCCATGTCGCGACCCAGTTGCTGAAGTCCGGCCGGGTGAGCCGGGGGTTCATCGGCGTGGAGCCCCAGGACGTCACCCCGGAACTGGCCGATGCCCTGGACCTGCCGAGCGAGAAAGGCGCCGTGATCACGGCGATCGTCCGGGGCGGCCCCGCCGAGAAGGCCGGGGTCCGCGTGGGCGACGTCCTGCTGTCGATCGGCGACGAGCCGGTCACGAACATCGCGAAGATGCTGGACATCGTCGCGCGGCAGACGCCGGGCTCGAAGGTGCGCTTCCACTTCCTGCGCGACGGACGCAAGCTCGACATCGACATCCGGATCGCCGAGCGCCCCGACCCGCCACGCATGCTGCGCTGAAGGCGCGGCGGGCGCCGCCGGGCGGGGTCAGTTGCCGGGCTGGCCGTCGGGCCGGGTGACCTCGGTCGAACCGTCCGCGGCCTCTTCTTCCTCGGTGTCGGGCGCCCGGCTGTGGGCCTTGATGAAGCCGGCCAGGAAGATCCCGAGCTCGTAGAGGATGACCAGCGGGATCGCGAGCATGAACTGCGAGAGCACGTCGGGCGGCGTCAGCACGGCGGCGACCACGAAGGCGCCCACCACGACGTAGCGACGCGCCTTGCGCAACTGCGCCACGTCGACGAGGCCGACCTTCACGAGCAGCATCTGGACGACGGGAACCTCGAAGGTGAGGCCGAACCCGAAGAAGATGGCGATGGTGAAGTCCCAGTAGCGCTGGAGATCCTGCAGGACGTCGGCGCCCGTGTCCGCCGACATCTTGATGAAGAACTTGTACGCGGCCGGCAGCACGAAGGTATACGCGAAGCCGATCCCGATCAGGAGGAAGATGACGCTCGAGACGATGAGCGGCAGGGCGAACCGCCGCTCGTGCGCATACAGGCCCGGGGCGACGAAGGCCCAGGCCTGGTAGAGGATCCAGGGCAGCGAGACGAGCACGGCCGTCAGGAAGGCGAGCTTGGTCAGGGTGAAGAAGGCGCCGGCCTGGTCGGTGAAGACCGGCCGGCTGCCCTCGGGCAAGGCCTCGTAGAGCGGCAGCGACAGGAAGCGCATGATCTCGCCGGAGAAATAGAAGCACACCCCGAACATCACGAGCACCACGACCAGCGACTTGATCATGCGGTTTCGCAGCTCGACGAGGTGCGATACCAGGCTTTCTTCCTCAGCCATCAGTGCAGCCGTCGTCGGGGTCGCTTGCGACCGAGCTCGCGCTCGCGTTCGATGCGACGATCGCGGATTCTCTCGCGGGTACGGCGCACCTCGTAGACGCGCTCCCAGTCGGTCGACGCGGTGGTGCCCAGTCGTTCCGGCTCCTCGCCGGCGATCGAACGGCCGAGGTCATCGAGCTCCTGCTGGGTATCGGAGACGGCCGTGTTGAAGGAGCTCTCGAGGTCCTTCGCCGCCGTGGTGACTTCGTCCTTGAGGTTGCGCAGCTCGTCGAGCTCGATCTGGCGCTTGACGTCCGACTTGACGTCGTTGACGTAGCGCTGCAGCTTGCCCAGCCATTCGCCGCACTGACGCGCTACCCGCGGCAGTCGCTCCGGCCCGATGACGATCAGCGCGGCGACCGCCGCGATCATCAGCTCGGTGAAAGCGATATCGAACATGCGACGGTGGAATCAGGGGCCGTCTCGGGGGGACGGCCGTATCGGTACGCCCGGATGCCCCGACATCCGGACCGGCGACTGCCCGGGGCGGGCGTCGACAGGCGAGGCGCGAATGCCCCGCCGCCTGGATCAGACCTTCTCCTTGGCCTCGACGTCGATCGTTTTCTTTGCGGTGTTGTCGTTCGACGTGGACGACTCGGCTCCGGCCTGTTCGGCGCCTTCCTTGACGCCTTCCTTGAAGCCGCGGACCGCGCCCCCGAGGTCGGAGCCGATGTTCTTCAGCTTCTTGGTCCCGAAGACCAGCATGATGATGACCAGCACGATCAACCAGTGCCAGATGCTCATCGCTCCCATCTGCGTACTCCTTCATGCGGACACGCCAGGCGTGTCACTTGGGGATGACGCCCGAGCGCAGGGGCTCCGGCCCACCCAGGACGTGTATATGAAGATGATACACCTCCTGCCTGCCCACCCGGCCGTTGTTGGCCACGATGCGAAACCCGTCCGGACTGCCGTGCTCCCTCGCCAGACGGGCGGCGAGGGTGAGCATCCGTCCCAGGACCGGCTCGTGGCTGGCATCGGCGCTGTACAGGTTGTCGATGTGGGCCTTGGGAATCAGGAGGAGATGCAGCGCCGCGGCCGGATGGATGTCGTGGAAGGCGAGGATCTCGTCATCCTCGTAGGCCTTCCGCGCCGGCAGCTCGCCCCGGACGATCCGGCAGAACAGGCAATCGTGCTTGTCGTGGGTATCGGTCATGACATCGTCTCGCTGGTTCAGCCCGGGCCCTTGCCGGGCGTCGCGGCGCGCGCCGCCTTCTCGGCCAGCCCCGACACCCCTTCGCGCCGGGCCAGTTCGGCGAGGACGTCGCCGGGACCGAGGTCGAACTGGGCCAGCAGCACCAGGGTGTGGAACCACAGGTCGGCGGTCTCGCGGACGATCGCCACCGGCTCCCCGTCCTTGCCGGCCATCACGGTCTCGGTCGCTTCCTCGCCGACCTTCTTCAGGATCGCGTCGGTGCCCTTGGCGAACAGGGTGGCGACATAGGAAACCTCCGGATCCGCGCCGCGGCGCGAGGCGATCAGCGCCCCGAGCCGCTCGAGCAGTTCGGCGGAGGTGGCAGGCGGGGATTGGGCCATCGAGTGCGCTCCTACTTGCGGTAGATCTGGTCGGGATCGCGCAGCACCGGGTCGACCGGCTGCCAGCGCTCGCCGTCGAGCCGGCGAAAGAAGCAGGAATGGCGACCGGTGTGGCAGGCGATGCCGCCGACCTGCTCGACCTCGAGCAGGATGACATCGGCATCGCAGTCGAGCCGGATCTCGCGGACCTCCTGGACATGGCCCGATTCCTCGCCCTTGCGCCAGAGGCGCGAACGCGAGCGCGACCAGTACACCGCCCGGCCGCTCGCGGCGGTCTCGGCGAGCGCCTCGCGGTTCATCCATGCGAGCGTCAGGACCCTGCCGCTGCCGGCTTCCTGGGCGATGGCGGGAACCAGGCCATCGCGATCGAAGCGGACTTCCTCGATCCAGCCGGGCAAGGCGTCGGCGCCGCTCATGGTTCGAGCCGCATCGGGATGCCGCGCTCGGCCATGAAGCGCTTGGCCTCGGGAATCGTGAACTCCCCGAAGTGGAAGATGCTCGCCGCGAGCACCGCGTCGGCGCCGCCGATGGTCACGCCGTCGGCCAGGTGCGAGAGTTCGCCGACACCGCCCGAGGCGATGACCGGGACCTCGACCGCATCGGATACGGCGCGGGTCAGGGCGAGGTCGAAGCCCTGGCGGGTGCCGTCGCGGTCCATGCTCGTGAGGAGGATCTCGCCTGCGCCGAGCCGTACGGCCTCCCGCGCCCAGGCGACGACGTCGAGGCCCGTGGCCCGCCGCCCGCCATGCGTGAACACCTCCCAGCGGCCGGGGCCGGTGGCCTTGGCGTCGATCGCGGCGACGATGCATTGCGAGCCGTAGCGGTCGGCCGCATCGGCGATGAGGCGCGGTTCCTGTATGCCGGCCGTGTTGATGGAGACCTTGTCCGCGCCCGAATTGAGCAGCCGCCGGACGTCCTCGACGCGCCGTACCCCGCCGCCGACGGTCAGGGGGATGAAGACCTGGTCGGCCACCCGCTCGATGACCTGCAGGATGATGTCGCGGTCATCGCTCGACGCGGTGATGTCGAGGAAGGTGATCTCGTCGGCGCCCTGCTCGTCGTAGCGGCGGGCGATCTCCACCGGGTCGCCGGCATCGCGCAGCGAAACGAAGTTGACGCCCTTGACGACGCGACCGGCGGTCACGTCGAGGCAGGGGATGATGCGCCTGGTGAGCAAGGACGCGCCGCTGGGGTGCCCGGGATCCGTCACGGGGCTTCAGTCACCGGCGGTGAGCTCGTCGGCGCGCGCCTGCGCCTGGGCGAAGTCGAGCTGGCCCTCGTAGAGGGCGCGGCCGAGGATCACGCCCTTGACGCCTTCTTCCTCGACGGTGCAGAGCTTCTCGATGTCGGCGATGCCCGACACGCCGCCGGAAGCGAACACCGGCACCACCAGCTCGCTCGCGAGCCGCACGGTGGACTCGATGTTGATTCCGGTGAGCATGCCGTCGCGGCCGATGTCGGTGTAGATCACGCCCTCGATGCCGTAGTCCTCGAACTTGCGGGCGAGGTCGAGCACATCGTGGCGGGTGAGCTTGCTCCAGCCGTCGGTGGCGACCTTGCCGTCGCGCGCATCGAGCCCGACGAGGATGCGCCCCGGGAAGGCGCCGCAGGCGTCGTGCAGCAGCCCGGGGTCGCGCACCGCCGCGGTGCCGATGATCAGGTAGCTGAGCCCGTCGTCGAGATAGCGCTCCATCGTGTCGAGGTCGCGGATGCCGCCGCCGAGCTGCACCGGGATGTCCTCGCCGACCGAATCGACGATGGCGCGGATGACGGCCTGGTTCTTCGGCTTGCCACCCACGGCGCCGTCTAGATCCACGAGATGCAGGCGGCGTGCGCCGAGCTCTATCCAGCGGGTGGCCATGGCGACGGGGTCGTCGGAGAAGACGGTCTCGTCTTCCATCACGCCCTGGCGCAAGCGCACACAGCGACCATCCTTGATGTCGATAGCGGGGATCAGCAGCATAGTGTCAAGAATCGTGAGGGGAGAGCCGTTGGCGTACGCGGCGCGCCTTCAGGGGCGCCAGCCCATGAAGTTCTCGTAGAGCTTCAATCCGTGGCCCGAGCTCTTCTCGGGATGGAACTGGGTCGCAAAAATGTTATCCCGCGCCACCGCACAGGTAAAGCGCCTGCCGTACTGCGCTTCGCCGACGCAGTCCCGCGGGTCGGCGGGGACGAAATGATAGCTGTGCAGGAAGTAGAAATACGCATCGTCGGGAACGCCGGCCCAGACGGGATGCTCGCGCAGCTGCCGCACGCGGTTCCACCCCATGTGCGGCACCTTCAGCCGCGTACCGTCGGCGCCGACGGTCGTCCTGCGGTCGAAGCGCACCACTTCCCCGGCGAGCAGGCCGAGGCCGGGTGTATCGCCTTCGGCGCTGCGCTCGAACAGCATCTGGGCGCCGATGCACACGCCGAACATCGGCTTCGTACGGGCCGCATGCAGGACCTCGGCGCGCAGGCCCGATTCGTCGAGGTGGCGCGCGCAGTCGGGCATGGCGCCCTGGCCCGGGAAGACGACCCGATCGGCGGCCGCCACCTGCGCGGCCTCGCCGGTGACCACCACCCGCCACTTCGGCGCGACGTGCTCGAGCGCCTTGGCGACGGAGTACAGATTGCCCATCGAGTAATCGACGACGGCGACCGTGCTCATTGGAACGACTCGATGGCTTGCGGCTTGCGGCGGGAAGGCACCCGGCAGGTGTTCAGAGCGCTTCCTTGGTCGACGGAATGCGATCGCCCACGCGCGGGTCGAACTCGACGGCCATGCGCAGCGCCCGGCCGAATGCCTTGAAGATGGTTTCGCACTGGTGGTGCGCGTTGTCGCCGCGCAGGTTGTCGACATGCAGCGTCACCGCGGCATGGTTGACGAAACCCTGGAAGAACTCGCGGGCGAGGTCGACGTCGAAGCTGCCGATCATGGCCCGGGTGAACGTGACATGCCAGTCGAGCCCCGGCCTGCCGGAGCGGTCGCCCACGCCCCGGGACCGGGCATCGACGAGCGGGACATAGGCATGGCCGTAGCGACGGATGCCCTTCTTGTCG
>DAIMFM010000116.1:0-2944 GCA_036724585.1 Burkholderiaceae bacterium
ACGAGGTCGACGCCTATCCCGCCTCGGCCGACGAGGAAGGCGATCCGGTCACGCTGGCCGAGGCGCGGTCGCTGACCTTCGCCCACCGGCGCAAGGTGTTCCTGGTGTCGACCCCGACGATCCGCGGGCTCTCCCGGATCGAGCGGGAGTTCGAAGCGAGCGACCAGCGGCGGTACTTCGTGCCGTGCCCGCATTGCGACGCGATGCAGTGGCTGAAGTTCGAGCGCCTGCGCTGGGAGAAGGGCCGTCCGCAGATGGCGGAGTATCTCTGCGAGGGCTGCGAGCTGCCGATCGCGGAGCATCACAAGACGCGGATGCTGGAGGGCGGCGAGTGGCGGGCAACCGCCATGGCTGCCGATCCGACCACGGTCGGCTACCACCTGTCGGCGCTCTATTCGCCGGTGGGTTGGCTCAGCTGGCAGCGGATCGCTCGGGCACATGAAGCGGCACGGGGCAGCGACGAGGCGATGCGGGCGTTCCGGAACACCATCCTCGGCGAGACCTGGATGGAGACCGGCGAGGCGCCCGACTGGCAGCGGCTGGCCGACCGGCGTGAAGCGTGGTCCCCGGGCACGGTCCCGGAGCGGGGGCTCTTCCTGACCGCGGGCGCCGACGTTCAGAAGGACAGGATCGAGGTCGATGTCTGGGCCTGGGGCCGCGGTCTGGAAAGCTGGCTTGTCGACCACCTTGTGCTCGAGGGCGGCCCCGGCGATCCGGCCTGCTGGCAGCAGCTGACGGATCTGCTGGGTCGGACATGGGCGCATGCCTTGGGCCAGACGATGACACTCGCGCGGCTTGCGATCGACACGGGCTACGAGACCAGCGCGGTCTATGCCTGGTCGCGCCAGGTGGGTTTCACGCAGGTCGCGCCGGTGAAGGGCGTCGAGGGATTCACGCGAACGCGCCCGGTAACCGGGCCCACCTATGTCGATGCGACCGTCGCGGGCAAGCGGCTCCGGCGCGGCGCCCGGCTCTGGACCGTGGCTACCTCGACCTTCAAGGCCGAGACCTATCGCTTTCTGCGCCAGGACCGGCCGACGAAAGAGGAACAGGCGGCTGGCGCGCTGTGCCCGCCCGGCACGATCCACCTGCCGGACTGGGCGGATGGCGAATGGCTGAAGCAGCTGACCGCCGAGCAGCTGGTGACGGTGCGCACGAAACGCGGCTTCGCGCGGCTCGAATGGCAGAAGCTCCGCGAGCGCAACGAGGCGCTGGACACACGGGTCTATGCCCGCGCGGCGGCGTGGATCGCAGGCGCGGATCGCTGGCCCGAGGCACGCTGGGCCGATCTGGAAGCGCAACTCGGGGTGGCGAAGTCTGACGGGCCCGAGGCCGGTGCGGCAACGGCGCCATCCGTCCCGACACGACCAATGCCGCGCCGGCGCACGGTGCGCTCGAGCTACATGAGGTGATCCATGGCCACGGCCGCCGAGCTCCGCGCCCGCCGCGACGCACTGACTGCGCAGCGGTCCTCGGGCGTGGCGCGGGTCAGCTATGACGGCAAGACCGTGGACTACCGCAGCGTCGCCGAGATCGACCGCGCCATCGAAGCGCTGGGCCGCGAGATCGCGACAGCCGAGGGGCGTCGGATCGTCCGACATGTGCGCGTGACGACGGCGAAGGGCCTTTGATCCCATGAAGCTTTTCGACCGCCTTCGCCGTCGGACCACCGGCGGCCCCACTGCCGTGCACGCGCGCCTCGAAGGCGCCATGGCCAAGCGCCGGCTACGCGGCTGGAACCCGCCGCTCGAGAATATCAACGCGCTGGTCGCCTCGGGCGGCCCGCGGCTCCTGGCGCGGTCCCGCGAACTGGTCGTGACCAATGGGTACGCCGCCAACGCCTGCGCGGCCTTCGCGGCGACCCTGGTCGGGGACGGGATCAAGCCGTCCTCGCTCATCGGAGACGCGAATCTCCGCGACCGGGTGCAGCGGCTCTGGCTCGCCTGGACCGACGAGGCCGATGCGGATGGACTGACCGACCTCTACGGCCTGCAGGCCATGGTTGCGCGTGAGATGTTCGTCGCCGGCGAGTGCTTCGTCCGGCTGCGCCCAAGACGCGCCGAGGACGGACTGCTCGTCCCGCTGCAACTACAGCTTCTCCAGTCGGAAATGCTGCCCTTCGAGAAGACCGAGACGGCGGCCAACGGCAACCGCATCCGATGCGGGATCGAGTTCGATGCCATCGGGCGGCGCGTGGCCTATCACTTCCGCCGGCGCCATCCGGGCGACAGCACCCACCAAGGGGCGGCGATCCCGGAGACGGTGCGCGTGCCGGCGGCGGACGTGCTGCACATCTACCGCCCCATTGACGCAGGCCAGATCCGCGGACTGCCGCATATCGCGCCGGCAATGGTGCGGCTGTTCCTACTCGACCAGTACGACGATGCCGAGCTCGACCGGAAGAAGACCGCGGCGATGTTCGCGGGCTTCATCACCAAGACCGCGCCGGAAGAGCCCATGATGGGCGAGGCCGAAGCGGATCTCGACGGCGCGGCCATCGCGAGCCTCGAGCCCGGCACGATGCAGGTGCTGCTGCCGGGTGAGGATGTGAAGTTCTCGTCGCCGGCGGATGTCGGCGGCGGCTACGAGGCGTTCCAGTACCGCACGCTGCTGGCGGTCTCGGCCTCGCTCGGGCTGCCCTATCACCTCGTCACCGGCGATGTCCGGCAGGCGAACTATTCCAGCCTGCGGGCCGAGCTGGTCGAGTTTCGCCGCCGCATCGGCCAGCTGCAGCATGGCGTGATCGTGCACCAGTTCTGCCGCCCCATCTGGGCGCGCTGGCTGGAAACCGCAGTGCTGGCGGGGGCGCTCGATCTTCCAGGGTTTGCCGCCGCACCCGGCCGGTTCCGGGCGGCGCAATGGATCCCGCCGCGCTGGGACTGGGTCGATCCCCTGAAGGACATCCAGGCGCAGGTGCTGGCGATGGAGGCCGGCATCACCTCGC
>DAIMFM010000116.1:2954-9042 GCA_036724585.1 Burkholderiaceae bacterium
GCTACGAGGCCTTCCAGTACCGCACCTTGCTAGCGGTCTCGGCTTCGCTCGGGCTGCCCTATCACCTCGTGACCGGCGATGTCCGACAGGCCAACTACTCGAGCCTCCGCGCCGAGCTCGTCGAGTTCCGCCGCCGTATCGGTCAGTTGCAGCATGGCGTGATCGTGCACCAGCTCTGCCGCCCGGTCTGGCGGCGCTGGCTGGAGACGGCAGTGCTCTCGAGCGTGCTCGACGGCGATCCGGCGGAGGTTCGGCCGGTGCAGTGGATCCCGCCACGTTGGGATTGGGTCGATCCGCTGAAGGATATCCAGGCGCAGGTGCTGGCGATGGAGGCCGGCATCACCTCGCGGCGCAAGGTGGTCGAGGCCACCGGCTACGACATCGAGGAAGTCGACCGCGAGAACGCGCTCGATGCCGCGCGCGCGTCGGGTCTCGGCCTGCGCTACCGCACGAGCCCCGGAGAGACGCAAGGGGCGAGGGCAACGCCGGCGACGCGGGCCGAGCCTGGCGATGGTGACAACGAGGACGACGGCGCCGCGGCAACCGATCCGGCCACCGAACAGGAGTGACGACATGACAAGCTGGTATGCGATCCGCGCCCGGGGGACCGGTGCGGAAGTGGCGATCTATGACGAGATCGGCGCCTACGGGGTCTCGGCGAAGGGGTTTCTGGCCGAACTGGGCGCGCTGCCCGAGGGCACGCCCGTCGATCTGCGGCTGAACAGTCCCGGCGGCTCGGTCTTCGACGCGGTCGCGATCCACAACGCGATCAAGCGCCACGAGGGCACGGTCACTGTCTGGATCGACGGCATCGCCGCCTCGGCCGCCTCCTACATTGCCATGGCGGGCGACGAGATCGTCATGCCCGAGAACGCCTTCCTGATGATCCACGATCCCTCCGGCCTCGTCATGGGCACGGCCGAGGACATGCGCGCCATGGCCGAGGCGCTCGACAAGGTGAAAGGCAGCCTGGTCTCGGGCTACGCTGCGAAATCCGGCCGGACACCGGAGGAGGTCTCCGCGCTGATGGCCGCCGAGACCTGGTTCGACGCGTCGGACGCGGTGGCGCAGGGCTTCGCCGACCGGCTGGTCGAGCCCGTCCGCATCGCAGCAGCCTTCGACATCGGTCGCTTCCGCAACGCGCCGCCGGTGCTGGTCGAGGCTATCGAAACCGAGTCCGACGACGAGACCGACAGCGCCAGCACCGAAGCCACCGACGAAACGGATCAGGTCGCGGACACTGAAGACGATCAGACCGCTGATTCCGCAGCCCCACAGCCCTCTGCCGAGACGCCACCGCCGAGCGGCGCGCCGCCGGCCCCGTCCGCGATCCGGGCCGAGGCCATCGGCCATGCCCGGGCCGTCATCGATCTCTGCCGCCTTGCAGGCCAGCCGCAGATGGCTGGCCGCTTCCTCGAACAGGACGCCAGCCTCGAAGAGGTGCGCGCGGCACTTCTCGCCGCAAAGGCCCAGGCTGAGCCCGAGATCGCGCCCCATCACCCGCAGCCCGGCCGCTCCTCGGCCGCGCGCCCCTGGGGCGAGATCGTCTCCCGCACCTTCAAGCTGAAAGGATGACACCATGACCACGCTGGCCGAAGGTACCCACCCCGGCGGCTTCCTCGTCTGGGAAGCCTTCCGCGACTACACCCGCGAGACGATCACCGTCGCCGCGGGTACGCTCGAGCCCGGCACGGTGCTCGGCAAGATCACCGCCTCGGGCAAGTACGCCGCCCACGACCCGGCCGCCGTCGACGGCACCGAGACCGCCGTGGCGGTGCTCTGGGGCAAGGCGGATGCGAGCGCCGGCGATGCGCCCGCCGTCGCCGTCGTTCGCGGACCCGCCATCGTCAACCGCCACGACCTCTTCTTCGCGGGCACCCCCAGCGAGGGCGAGATCGCGGCCGCCCACACGGCGCTCCTCGCCGCGGGCATCCTCGTCCGCTGACCCAATCCCCATATTCACGCGCGCCCGGACGCAAAACCGGCATCCACTTTTGCTGGGCGCGCTCCAGACAGGAGGCATCCTCATGGCCACCATGGACATCTTCGAAGGCGATGCCTTCACCATTGTCGAGCTCACCCGTGCGCTCGAGAACATCCCCTACAAGCCCGCGCTGCTCTCGGGCTCGAACCTCTTCAGCCCGCGCGGCGTGCGCTCCCGCACCGTCGTGATCGAGAGCCGCGACGGCACGCTCTCGCTGATCCCGTTCTCGGAGCGCGGCTCGGCCTACGAGCAGCAGGTGCCCGACCGGCGCGAGATGCGCGCCTTCGTCTGCCGGCAGTTCAAGAAACAGGATGTGCTCTGGGCTTCCGAGATCCAGTCCGTCCGCGACTTCGGCTCGGAGAGCGCCACCCAGCAGGTCCAGACCGAGGTGGCGTACAGGCTGCGCAAGCTCCGCCAGGACGCCGAGACCACCTTCGAATACCACCTCCTGAACGGCATCCAGGGGCTGGTGAAGGACCCGAAGGACCACGCGACGGTCGTGAACTACTTCACCGAGTTCGGCATCACGCCGGCGGCCGAGATCGACTTCGACCTCGACAATGCGAGCCCCGCCTCGGGAGCACTGCGAAAGCGCTGCCAGGCGCTGATCGAGAGCGTCGAGGACTCGATGGGCGGGCTTTCAGCCGGGGCGGTGCAGGTTCGCGCCGAATGCGGCTCGGCCTTCTTCGCCGATCTCGTCGCCCACAAGGAGGTGCGCGAGACCTACCTCAACACCGCCGCGGCGGCCGATCTGCGCGGCCGGGTGGCCGACGAGGTCAGCTTCGGCGGCATCACCTTCCGCCGCTACCGGGGCGGCGTCGGCTTCACCGTGCCGACCGACAAGGCGTTCTTTTATCCCGAAGGCATCGAGGGGCTCTTCGAGATCTACTACGCCCCCGCCGACACCTTCGAGACGGTCAATACCCTCGGTCAGCCGCTCTATGCCCGCACGATCCCCGACCGGGATCGCGACGAGTGGGTGCGGCTCGAGATCGAGAGCAACCCGCTGCCTATCTGCACTCGCCCGCAGGTGCTGCGACAGGCTAGGCGGACCTGACGAGTCAGAGCGTGACGCTGTATCGGGCGTGAAGATCGCTGAGATGCCGGACCAGCCAGTCGGCCGGTTCGGTGTCCTGCCAGAAGCGCCATAGTTCCGGATAGCTCATCGCCTCGAACGCCGGTGATGATCCTGCCACGCGCGCCCTGAACTCGTCGATCTCCTCACGATGGGCGGCGAACTCCGGACCGGCACCCGAGTTCGCAGGCTCCCAGAACAGATAGAGCAGCGTCACGGGGCGGTCTGGAAAGGTCCGAGCCAGACCGAAAGCATGCTTGATGAGCTGTGCAGCCTCGAGCCAGGTGTAATGGTCCGGGCGATCCCGGAGGCGCAGCATCTCGCGAAAGTATCCCTGGCCGCGCCGCGCGTCCCTGATCTGCTCCTCGTAGGCGGGCGAGAATTCGGCCCGGTGGGCCGACAGGTGTTCGGTCAGCTTGGACTCGATCCCGACCACGCCGCCGGGGCCCGAAAGTACGACGTCGAGGTTGGGTGCACGGCCGCCGCGGAGTCCGGTGGGGCATTTCCGTTCGAAGCGAAGATCGTCGAAACCGGCACCCATCGGCATGGCGAGGTCGGCGATCCGGCTCCGAAACGGCGCGAAGCAGTTGACCGCCAGCCCAGATGAAGAATGGGCCGCCCGGAACTTGGTCTGCAGCTCGTTGCCGTCGCCTGAGGACAGGTCTGCTTCGAAATCCTCCAGCGAGACCTGCGGAGGCAGGGTGTCGCGAAAATCTGCAACGTAGCCCTTCGGGTCGAGGGACGTGTCCGGGTGCTGGCGCATGAACGCCTCTGACAGCGCCTGAACGGCTCGGACCCTCGTCGGGCGTTCTGAAATCGATTCCTGTTTCATGGGAGCAGTATAGCCATGGCCAGCGCGTTCGCATCCGCCCTCGACGCGCTCTTCGCGGATGCGCATCTCGCGCGTGACATCGTCTACATCGCCGAGGGCGGCGCGCCTTCGCTGGTCCGCGCCATCCTGCGGCGCCCCGACGACGTCACCAGTTTCGGCGAGGCGCGGATCTGGTCGGAGAGCACCCGGCTCGATCTGCGCCTTTCCGAAGTGGCCAACCCGCGTCCCGGTGACCGCATCGAGATCGACGGCGAAGCCTTCCTCATCCAGGGCGAGCCCGTCCGCGACCGCGAGCGGCTCGTCTGGACCTTGGACCTGCGCCCGGCCTGATAGCGATGAAGCTGAAGCTCGACATTACGCCGGACCTCGTCGCCGCCATGGCGGCAGAGGTGAAGGCCGGAGAGAAGGCCGTCACCGCCGCTATGCGCGAGGCGGGCACCGGGCTGAAGACCGCCTGGCGCGGCCAGATCACCGGCGCGCGGCTCGGCCGGCGGCTCGCCAATTCGATCCGGAGCCAGACCTATCCGAAGGCCGGCGAGAGCCTGAACGCCGCGGCGCTGGTCTGGTCCAAGGCGCCGGTCATCGTCGGCGCGCACGACACGGGGCCGCTGCTCCGCTCGAAGGACGGCTTCTGGCTCGCGATCCCGACCGAGGCCGCCGGGCGGGGCCTGCGCGGCGGCAGGATCACCCCTGGCGAATGGGAGCGCCGCCGCGGCCTGCGCCTGCGCTTCGTCTATCGCCGCCGCGGGCCGAGCCTGCTTGTCGCCGACCGGGCCCGCATCAACACCCGCGGCCAGGCGGTGGCGTCGCGCTCGAAGACCGATCGCAACCAGGTCACCGCGCCGATCTTCTTGCTGGTCCCGCAGGTCAAGCTGCCGAAGCGGCTCGATCTGGACCGGGACGCCGAGCGGGTGCACGACAGCGTGCCGGGGCTGATCGTGGCGAACTGGGTTGAGGGGAGAATTTAATGTCAGGAGGCAGAGGCCCAAGTCCTGAAGTCCTCAAGCAGGCGACGAATCCCCTGTCTGTCAAACAACCAGTCTGCTCTCGACTCTTTCGTCCAGAGGGCTTCGAGGTCAGCATATTCGTCATTGAGCAGAAGTCCAAAATAAGCCGAGAGTTCTTCCACAGCTCGATCCCCGAATCCCTGCCGAAAGTCCTCGTAGAGTTCTCGACGAGCGTCTGACGCTTCTGACGACCAGCCGGGATACACGAGATCCAAATCCTGATGCAGCTGCAACGTGAAATCGTAAAAGGCCTGAGGAGGTTTCACGTCAGTCGTTCCTTGGATAAGAGGTGATGATGATGAAGCCGTTCGGCATGTCGGGTGCGTATTCGATGACTGTACCTACACCGAATGTGGGCCTGACAATTACGGGTGCTGACGCTCTGGGTCCGATGCGATAGGCTTCGATGCCCGTTTCTGTTGGGAGTATGCTGGTTATGAAGGCCCGTCTTCTCTGACCCGTGGCAACGGCGTTTACAACAGATGCATTCCGCGAGAGGTTGGAGTTGGTAAGCCTCTCCGCGGCTTGAAGGGAGGGGAAAGAGCCGTGGCGCCGGCGGAACTGACTAACGAATGGGCCTTGAACCTGATCGGTTCTAACGGCTCTTAGCAAGAATTCTTCGCTCTTGCCGACATGCAATGCGATGGTGTGCCCGCCCGCGGCCTCGTGCCCGGCGAGGTCTTGGAGAGGATAGCCCCCGTCAGTGGGGACATAGTCAACAAGCGTGATGTCATTCGGCACATCGGGGCTGACCGGCTCCGCATAGCACCTACAGTTGTGCGCCTGACCCGGATGTCCGCCCGCGGGCGGCTCGTCCCAGCGGAACACCTGATCGTCGTACTCGGCATGGCTTTCGCGAACCTTGGCGTCGTCCTGGGAGCGCCAGATGTAACGTTCGATGCCGAGGTCCTGCTGCCGAAGCTGGTTGATCAGGCCCGCGAAGGCCCGAAGGAGACGTTCTTCCATCGCAGTCCGCAACGGACGAAGGCGCTGCGGGTGAGTCTCGTATTCCTCGAAGATGGCCGCCAGACGCGTATCCCACTGTCGCAGCGCTTCCTCCATCGCGTCCGAAACATCGCGAAGGTCGGCTTCGGTCACCCACGGTACGGTGTCCGGGGGCGTCAGCGCATTCAGCAGCATCCGGGCGTTGTCGGCGATCACGCGGTCAAGTTGGTCGGTGAAGTGGGCCC
>DAIMFM010000116.1:9052-9373 GCA_036724585.1 Burkholderiaceae bacterium
GCGGACTTGATCGAAATGCCCGCACGGTAGCCGTACACGGCCCCGTTCCGCCGTGCCAACACGTACTGACCGCTGCCGCCGTGGCGGAGAAATTCCCGTAGATTGTGCTGCATGGAACCTCCCGACGAACCGCGGGATGCAAGTTACCAGCAATTGGTTAATGAGCATTCTCCCGACCGTTCGCTGCATCCGTTGCCGCATTAACCGGAAAACCATCAAGGCCCGCTTCGATGCCCACCCCTCGTGAAACCATCCTCGCCGCGCTGTATACGCGGCTCTTGGCGCTGCCCGCAACCGCCCTTCGCGGCGATGTGCTGCCCG
>DAIMFM010000117.1:0-1061 GCA_036724585.1 Burkholderiaceae bacterium
CGGGCGCGGGAGCCGGCGCGGGGGATGGCGCCGGTGCGGGTGCCGGCACGGCCGGTGCCGGCGCCCCGGCGCTCGCGTCGCTCGCCCCGCCGCTGCTGCAGGCCGCCATCAGCGCGGCGGCCGTCCCGATGGCCAGGTGCCTGAATGCGCTCAAGGGTCCTCCTTCCCGATCACGGCATGGTGTGTACAGGCACGATGATGACGGACCCGGTCGCCGCTCGCGCGCATTTCACTACAGCCGCCACGGGCACGGGACTGGCCGCCGTGGCACGGACATCGTTCGATGCCCTGCCGGCGCTTCGAGGCGCGCATGACCCTCGCCCGCAGTCGCCGGCGGTTGCTTATGTGCTCCCAGGGCATATCCTAGGCGCACCACGCCCACCATGCGGACATCCTTTCCGCCACCCCAACGGGAGATTGCCCATGACCAAGCCAGGATCCGCCAACACATCCACCACCGGCGCGGGCGCCCCCGCGCCCAGCGATCGCAATTCGCTGACCATCGGCTCGGACGGCCCGATCCTCCTGCATGACGTGCACTTCCTCGAGCAGATGGCGCATTTCAACCGCGAGAAGGTGCCGGAACGCCAGCCCCACGCCAAGGGCGCCGGGGCCTTCGGCGTCTTCGAGACCACCGAGGACGTGTCACGCTACACGAAGGCGTCGCTCTTCCGTAAGGGTGCCCGGACCGAGATGCTCGCGCGCTTCTCCACCGTGGCGGGGGAAGCCGGCAGTCCGGACACCAGGCGCGACGTGCGCGGCTTCTCGCTGAAGTTCTATACCGACGAAGGCAACTACGACCTCGTCGGCAACAACACGCCGGTCTTCTTCGTCCGCGACCCGATGAAGTTCCCGCACTTCATCCGCAGCCAGAAGCGCCTGCCCGATTCGGGACTGCGCGACAACCATATGCAGTGGGACTTCTGGAGCAGCAACCCCGAGACCGCGCACCAGGTCACCTACCTGATGGGCCCTCGCGGCCTGCCGCGCACCTGGCGGCACATGAACGGCTATGGCTCGCACACCTTCATGTGGGTCAACGACGCGGGCGAAAGATTCTG
>DAIMFM010000117.1:1071-7622 GCA_036724585.1 Burkholderiaceae bacterium
AAGATTCTGGGTGAAGTACCACTTCCATACCCAGCAAGGCATGGCCTTCTTCAGCAATGAGGAAGCCGCGGCGATGGCCGGCAGCGACGCCGACTTCCACCGCCGCGACCTGTTCGATGCGATCGCCCGCGGCGAATACCCGAAGTGGAAGCTGTCGGTGCAGGTCATGCCGTATGCCGAGGCCAAAACCTACCGACTCAATCCCTTCGACCTCACCAAGACCTGGCCGCACAAGGACTATCCGCTGATACCCGTCGGCATCATGACGCTCGATCGCAACCCGGAGAACTTCTTCGCCGAGATCGAGCAGGCAGCGTTCTCGCCCGGCAACACGGTGCCGGGCATCGGCCTGTCGCCGGACAAGATGCTGCTCGGGCGCGCCTTCGCCTATGCCGATGCGCAGCGCAACCGCATCGGGACCAACTTCCACCAGTTGCCGGTGAACCAGCCCAAGGTACCCGTCAACACCTACATGTTCGATGGACAGATGGCCTACCACCATAGCGGCAACCAGCCCGTGCATGCGCCCAACAGCGGCGGGCGACCCTGGGCGGACGACACGGGCGAGGTGGACGACGGCTGGGAAGCCGACGGCGCGATGGTGCGAAGCGCGTATGCCTTGCGCAGCGACGACGACGACTTCGGCCAGCCCGGCATCCTGGTGCGCGAGGTCTTCAGCGACGCCGACCGTGACGCCCTCGTCGAGACGGTCTCGGGCTCGCTCCTGGGCGGCGTGCGCAGCCCCGTACTGGAGCGCGCCCTCGACTACTGGAAATCCATCGACCCGGATGTGGGCCGGCGGATCGAGGAGAAGGTCCGTCGCGGCAGCGCAAAGGAGCCCGCGGCGGGGATGAGCGAGGCCTGAAGCGGGGGCGCCCGAAAGCGCCCCCGGAGCTGCCGCCCGCCGGCGCTAGATGTTGGTCTGGTCGGGCGGCACGCCTTGCGGCAGGCGGGCCGCCCCGGAGGCTTCCCGGCGGCGACCCGGCCAGTCCCCCACGCCATGGCAGCTCATCGAGATCGAACCCATCGAATAGCCGCGCACCAGCCTGTCGACCCCCACGCCCTCCTCGGCCGCCAGCGCGGCGATGTAGAGCAGGGGAATGAAGTGATCCGGCGTCGGCACCGCCAGCTCGTAGTCGGGATGCTCGAGCAGCTTCAGGACGTCGCCGGGCGCTTGCTCGAGCAGCTCCGCGGCCGCATCGTCGAAACGTTCCGCCCAGTCGAAGACCGCGTCCGGCTGGCGCCACTGCACGCGCCCGAGGTTGTGGACGACGTTGCCGCTGCCCAGCACCAGGACGCCGCGTTCGCGCAGCGGCGCCAGCCTTGCGGCCAGCTCCAGGTGGTACTCCAGGGGACGCAAGGCGTTGATGGAAAGCTGGACGACCGGGAGATCGGCGCGCGGGTACAGGTGCGCGAGCACGCTCCAGGTGCCGTGGTCCAGCCCCCACTGGTCGATGTCGAGACCGACCCACTGCGGCTTGACCACCTCCACGATCTCCTCGGCCAGCTCGGGGGATCCCGGCGCCGGGTACTCGAACTCGAAGAGCTCGCGCGGGAAGCCGTAGAAGTCGTGGATCGTGCGGGGTTGCGGCATGGCCGTCACGGCCGTCGCGCCGAAGTACCAGTGCGCCGAGATGACGAGTACGGCCCGCGGCCGGGGCAGGTCGTCCGCCATGGCCCGCCAGGTGTCGGTGAAGGCGTTTCGCTCGAGGGTGTTCATCGGACTGCCGTGGCCGATGAACAGTGCCGGCAACTTTTCATCCATGATCATCTCCAGTATGCGCCGCTCGCCGGTTATGTCCTTGACAGCCATGGGGCAAGTGACATTTCATCGGGGCCCGTCCCTCCCCCGCTTCCGACATTGTCGCCCGTCCTGCCCCCCTTGCCGCCCCCCCTGCAATTCCCGGACCGCCAAGCCGGCACGTGCATCGTGGCCGCGCGACCGGGGACCCTGCGAGGATGAGCCCGCTCGCCTGGCTGGAAGCCGCCTTCCTGGGCCTGGTACAGGGCCTGACCGAGTTCCTGCCGATCTCCTCCAGCGCCCACCTGCGCATCATCGGGCCGCTGCTGCCTTCCGGCGGCGATCCCGGCGCGGCATTCACCGCGATCACGCAGCTGGGCACCGAGGCGGCGGTGCTGCTGTACTTCCGGCACGACATCCTGCGCATCGCCCGCGCCTGGCTCGCCTCGCTCGTCGATCCTGCCCATCGGACCAGCCCCGACGCCCGGATGGGCTGGCTGATCATCATCGGCACGCTGCCGATCGGCATCCTCGGCCTGCTGTTCAAGGACGCGATCGAGGGCTCGCTGCGCAACCTCCACCTCACCGCGGCGATGTTGATCCTCTTCGCCGTGTTCCTTGCCTTCGCCGATCGTCGTGGCCAGAAGAAGCGACCGCTCGATAGCCTGACCTGGCGCCATGGCCTGCTGTTCGGGTTTGCCCAGGCGCTCGCGCTGATCCCGGGGGTGTCCCGCTCGGGCGGCACGATCACCGCCGGCCTGCTGATGGGCTATACGCGCGAAGCCGCGGCGCGCTATTCCTTCCTGCTGGCGATCCCGGCGGTCATGGCCTCCGGCTTCTACCAGCTCTACCGGAGCTGGGAGGTCGGCAGCCCCATCGCGGCCGGCCCGACGGCGCTCGCCACGGCGGTCGCCTTCGGCGTGGGCTACGGCGTGATCGTGCTCTTCCTGAAGCTGGTCTCCACCCGGGACTACATGCCCTTCGTCTATTACCGGATCGCCCTCGGGGTGCTGGTCCTGGCGTTGCTCGCCGGCGGGGTGCTCAGCCCCTACTGAGAGCATGCGTCCAAGGCCTCCGCGCTTGCCCCGCTGCTAGACTGGACGCCAGCCGGATCGCTCCAAGGAGGCCCCGATGTCGGAACTGGTCGCAGTCGGATTCGACGGCCCGAACGAGGCCGACCGCGTGCTGCTCGAACTGCAGCGCATGCAGAAGGAATACCTCATCGATCTCGAGGACGCCGTCGTGGTCATCCGACCTCCCGAAGGCAAGCCCAGGCTGAAGCAGAGCGTCAACCTCGCGGCGGGAGGTGCGGCATCGGGAGCGGTCACCGGGAGCCTGTTCGGCACCCTGATCGGCCTGCTGATGCTCAATCCGCTCGCCGGCTTCGCCATCGGCGGGCTCGTGGGGGCCGGCGCCGGCGCGCTTTCCGGTTCGCTCGTCGACTACGGCATCGATGACGATTTCATCCGTTCCCTCGGCGAGACCCTGCCACCGGACAGCTCGGCGCTTTTCGTCCTGGTACGGAAGGTGCAGCCGGAAAAGGTGCTCGCCGAGATCGAGAAATTCAACGGTCGCGTGCTTCGCACGTCGCATTCCCGCGAGCAGGAGAAGCGGCTCGAGGCGGCGCTCGGCGAGGCGGGAGCCTCCCCGGGCGCATAGGCTGGACTGTCATCGCCTCCTGGTGGTGTAGTCCCCATCCGACGACGAAGCCCGGCGGGTGATGAACGTGGTCCGGCGCGTGCCCTTCGATTTCGCGCATCGATATCGCCGCCTCGTGATCGAGGAGCTCGAGTAGCGCACAGGCAGCCTCGCGCCCGGGCAGCCCGCAAGCCGCCGCGAACTAGAGCAGCGGCGAGAACAGCCTCGCCACCGAATCCCGGAACCGTAGCGGGAAGCCGCGCGACCGGTATTCGGCGGGATCGAACTCGCGACAGTGCGCCAGGTCCTCATGGAAGGTGGCCTCGAGCTCACCGGCGAGCCGATCGCTGTAGAGCACGGCGTTAAGTTCGTAGTTGATGCTGAAGCTGCGGATATCGACGTTGGCCGATCCGATCGAGCAGATCTGCGAATCGATGCTGACCGTCTTCGCGTGCAGGTAGCCCCTGTCGTAGAGATAGACGCGCACGCCCGCCGCCACGACCTCGGCGATGTAGGTATTGCCCGCCCAGCCGGGCAGCCTGTTGCCCGAGGCGCGTGCACTGAGCATCACCTTGACGTCGACACCCGCCAGCGCCGCGGTCCTCAGCGCCTCGACCATCGCCGCGGTAAGGATGAAGTACGGGGACTGCAGGTAGACGTGGCGCTGCGCGCCCACGATCATCAGCGAGTACAGCTGCTCGATGCCCGCCCACTGGGAGTCCGGTCCGGAGGTGATGATCTGGACCGGAACATCCGCCACCTCGCCCGCTCGCCCCGGCTCGGCGGCCACGGCGGCCGCCTTGTGCGGCCCGGGTACCCGTCCGGTTCCTTCGGATCCCTGCGGGGTTCCTCCTGGCGCATGCCCGATTCCTTCGTGCGTTGCTTCGGGCGCCTGCGGGTGCAGCATCGGGAAGAACACGGGCGCGAACAGGTTCTCGCGAACCGCGTTGTACCAGTCGACCAGGAAGACCGTCTGCAATGCGGCCGCGCCTTCGCCGACGATGCGGACCTGGGTGTCGCGCCAGGCGTCGAAGCCCTTGCCGCCGTCTAGATGCTCCTGCCCGATGTTCATCCCGCCCGTGTATCCGATGGTGCCGTCCACCACGGCGGTCTTCCGGTGGTTGCGATAGCCGATCGTGTGCAGGGGATAGAGGCGCGATGTGGGTGCCATCTGCACGCCGGCGTTGCGCATCCGCGCGATGTAGCTGCGGCTCAGCGACGCATGCGATCCCTGGGGATCGTAGAGCAGGCGCACTTCGATGCCGTCCCGGGCCTTGTCGCAGAGAATGCCCCCGAGCTCCTCCGTGAAGCTGTCGGCGGCCCAGCTGTAGTACTGGAAGGTGGATGGAATGTCGCGCGCCCTCGATGTCACGGATCATGTTCGGGTAGAAGGTGGCGGCATCCTGCTGGATCCCGACGCGATTGCGACGCGTCAGGACGGAGCGTGAGTTCCGCCTCACGAGCATCATCAGCTTCCTGTGACCGGGGCTTGCGCCCAGGAGCCGCTCGATCTCGGCGTCCTGGTCCGTGAGCAGCTGCGACAGCAGCGGGAACGCATCCGGCTCGAGATCCTGCTTCAGGAGTCGCGTGCGCTTGCTGAAGGCCTTCCAGTCGCGGCCGAAGAACAGGTAGATCAGGCCGCCGAGGATCGGCAGGAAGAAGAACGCGAGCAGCCATGCAAGGGTCGCCTGCGGCCGCCGGTTCTCGGACACCAGGAACACGGACATCGCGACGACGTAGACGCCGAGCAGGATGAAGAGCAGGTTCGTCACGTGTGCATGAGCGATTGCGCGGTTCGGCCGGCCAACAGATACCGTGCCCGGCGCGCCATGTGTGGAAGCTTTCTTGCCCGGACCTGTGGGAATCCCGGTGATGCTGCGCGGGGCACAAGGTATACAGTCGGACGACGAGCCTCCCAAGAGGGACGGTATCTTCCCACCATGAGGAGAATCAAGATGCCCAACGATATGTCCAGGAGCTGGAGCCAATACCGCCCGAGCAAGACGCTCTGGTTCTGGTCCTGTGTCGGCGTTGCCGCGCTGACGATGGCGATCGGCTTCAGCGCCGGCGGATGGGTCACCGGTGCCACCGCGGCGGAGCGTGCGGAAGCCGCTTCCGAGGCGGCCGTGGCCGAGCTCGCTGCGAGCATCTGCGCGGATCGTTTCATGGCTGCATCCGATGCCCAGAGCAAGCTAGCGCAACTCAAGGAAGTCGATTCCTGGAAGCAGGACAACTTCATCGAGGAAGGCGGCTGGGTCACCTTCGCGAACATGGAGAACCCGGTGACGGGTGCGGCCGACATGTGCGCGGACAAGGTGCTGGCCACCGCCCCGACTGCGGACGAAAGCGGCGCATGATGCCGTCGGCAGCCGGCCCCGCGCCGGCTGCTGCTTATCGCACGCCATCCCGAATCGTGCCTGGCCCGCAGCCGGGCATCCTCCGGCAAGGGCGCCCGCGGTCCAGGCCGCGGGCCCGGCCTCGCCGGCGAGCCGCGCATCCCGCCCCCGCCCCCGGCCCCTGACACTCCGTTCCCCCGATTGCTGTATCGTGCTCGCGTTGCAACTCGCCGGCGACACGCGCCGGTCGCCCCGGACAAGCAGAAGAAGAAGCCGGCTTCCCGAGCATGACGATCGACATCGCGCTGGTACTGCTCATCGCCCTCGGCGCGATGATCCTCTTCGCCACCGAGAGGCTGCGCATCGATGCGGTGGCCCTGCTGGTGCTGACCAGCCTCGTCCTGGCCGATCTCGTCGATCCGGTGCAGGCGCTCAGCGGCTTCAGCAACCCCGCCACCGTCACCGTCGCCGCCATGTTCGTCCTCGCGGCCGGACTGCAGAACAGCGGCGCGCTGTCGGGCATCGGCGACCTGCTGGGGCGCGCCCGTTCGCCGACGCAGTTCCTCGTCATCCTGTTCCTCGTGCTGGCGGTGATCGCGCCCTTCGTGAACAACACCGCGGTGGGCGCCGTCTTCATGCCGATCGTGATCGCGGCCACCGCCAGCATCGGCATGTCGGCCTCGAAGGCGCTGATGCCCCTGTCCTATGTGTCGCAGATGGCCGGCGTGTGCACGCTGGTGGGCAGCTCGACCAACCTGCTGGTCAACGGGATGGCCCGCGATCTCGGGCATCCCGGCTTCCGCATGTTCGAGTTCACACCGCTGGGTGTCATCTGT
>DAIMFM010000117.1:7833-9344 GCA_036724585.1 Burkholderiaceae bacterium
CCTCGAGCTGCTGCGCGGCAACGAGAAGGTCTGGTCGCCCCGGTCGCAGGAGCTGCAGGAGGGGGACATCCTCCTCGCGCGCGGCGACTGGTCGAAGCTCGACGAACTGCGCAAGGAAGCCGGCCTCGAAGTGAATGCCGAGTTCAAGCTGAAGCAGCGCTCCTTCGAGGAGGTCGACCAGGTCCTGGTCGAAGTGATGATCGCGCCGCGTTCGCGCGTGATCGGCAGCACGCTGGGCATGCTCGATCCCGGCTGGGACCACAACACGACGGCCCTAGGGATACACCGGCGCGGCCATGTCCTGCGCAACGAGCTGCGCCATGTGCGACTGCAGGTCGGCGACATCCTGCTGATGCTCATCCCCAAGTCGGGGATGCCGGCCCTGCGCCGGGACATGAACGTCATCGTGCTGTCCGAGCGCCAGCCGGCGAAGACCGACGGCTGGCGTGCACCGTTCGCCCTGGCGACGATGGCGCTCGTCATCGGCGTGGCTGCGATCGGCTGGGCGCCGATCGCCGTGACGTCCCTGGCGGGCGCCGTCGCGCTGACGCTGGCGGGCTGCCTGGATGCCGAGGACGTCTACGATGCCATCGACTGGCGCATCGTCACCCTCATCGCCGGGCTGCTGCCACTCGGCGTGGCGATGAGCCAGACTGGGGCGGCGCAATTCATCGTCGACAACACCATCGGCCTGGTGAGCACATCCGGTCCGGTCGTGGTGCTGGCGGTCATGTACCTGATGGCGATCCTGCTGTCGGAGTTCATGAGCAATGCGGCCGCGGCGGTGTTGCTCACGCCGGTCGGGATGTCCACCGCCGCCCTGATGGACGTCGATCCGACCCCCTTCCTCATCGCGGTCACCTTCGCCGCATCGACCAGCTTCGCCACGCCCATGGGCTACCAGACCAACACCATGGTGTACGGGGCGGGCGGCTACCGCTTCAGCGATTTCGTGAAGGTGGGATTGCCGCTGAACCTGATCTTCTGGGTGCTCGGGGTCGTCTTCATCCCGAGGATCTGGCCGTTCTGAAGCGGCATGCAGGCTGAGAGGAAGCGCGCGATCCGCTCGACCTCCTCGGGAAACATCTCGCCGGTTTCCGCGAGCAGCACGCGCCCGTCGCGCCCCCGCACGCAGGTCACCGGCAGCGCCCTGCCCGGCCTGGGCAGCACCTTCTCCACCTCCGGGGTATTCCATCCCGACGGGAAGGTGTATCCCTTCGCGGCCATGTGACGGCGCGCATCCTCGATTCGCCGGTCGACGGACAGCCCGAGCATCTTCAGGCCGCTTGCCCGTTGCGCATCCCACAACGCCTGGATGTACGGGCCCTGCACCGCGCAGAACGGGCACCAGCTGGCCCACCAGTAGATCACCAGCACCTCGCCTTCCGCCTCCGAGGCCCGGAACATGCCGCCATCGAGCAGGGGCACGTCCCCCAGGGCGAGCGGCGCGCCCACCCGCGGCAACGGGATCGCCCCCGCCGCCCGGACCCGGGGCGAGCATGCGGCCGCCG
>DAIMFM010000118.1:0-4579 GCA_036724585.1 Burkholderiaceae bacterium
CCAGGATCGCGGCGCCGGCGGCCATCGCATCGACCGAGCCCGCGGCACGGGAGCGCGGGCCCTCGGCGGACCAGTCGAGGACCGCGGCCGTGCCTCCCACGCAGGCGATCACCGCGAGCGCCATCGTGACCGATGTCGGCGCCCCGGCGAGCAGCGCAGCCCCGGCAAGGCCGGGCGCCACGAGCCCGCCCCAGACGCGCCCGCCGCCGGCCGACCGGCGCACGACGCAGCCGAAGGCGCCGAGCAGGAGCGCGATACCCAGGCCGAACCACCAGTTCGCGCTGGGCGTCGCCCCATGCGCCAGGCGCGACATGAACAGCCACAGGACGAGCGCGCCACCCGCGGCGGACAGTGGGGCGATCGGCCAGGAAGCCGCGCGAAGGGAGGGATTCGATTCGTTCATTTCCCCATTGTCCGCCGATGCGGAATGTGTGAGAGTCGCAGCAAATTCCGGCACCCGGAGGAGACGAGAGAATGCAGACGGACATCCTGTCGCAATGGCGCCGCCACGGTCGCGAGCAGGGCGATGCGGTCGCCTTCATCGCGCCGCACCGCCGGTGGACCTACGGCGCGCTCGACACCGAGTCGAACCGGATCGCGCAGGGCCTGCTCGCGCTGGGCATCGGACCGGGCCACCGCGTCGCGGCGCTCACCAAGCATACCGGTGAATGCCTTGCGCTGATGATGGGCGCCAACAAGGTCGGCGCGGTCTGCATGCCGGTGAACTGGCGGCTCGCGCCCCCGGAGCTCGCCTACATCCTCGACAACGGCCAGGCCAGGCTCCTCATGCGGGATGCCGAGTTCGCCGAGACCAGCGCGCAGCTCTCGGTCCCGAGCCAGGTCCGGACGATCGGCACGCTGGGCGTGCCAGGCGGGGAGCCGGGCCTGCTCGAGTGGGCCGCCGAGTTTCCCGCCGAGGACACCGGCCGCGAGGCACGCCCCGGGGACACCGCCCTCCAGCTCTACTCGTCCGGCACGACCGGCCTGCCCAAGGGGGTCGAGCTGTCCTTTGCCAATCTCGAGGCCGGCATGCTCGGCAGCATACCCGCCGAGATCGGCTACACCGGCCCGCCCGGGGTCTTCCTCAACGCCCTGCCCACCTTCCACATCGCCGGGATCGGGGTGGCCGTGCTCACCAGTTCGCTGGGCGGACTCTCCCTGCTGCATCCGGACTTCAATCCGCCGGCCATCCTCGACGCGATTCCCGAGCACAGGGTCACGCACACCTTCCTGGTCCCGGCGATGATCCAGTTCCTGCTCCAGGTCCCCGGCATCGAGAAGAAGGACTTCTCCAGCCTCCACACCATTTCGTACGGCGCCTCGCCCATCACCGAGCGGGTGCTGGTCGGTGCGATCAAGGCGTTCGGCTGCCGCTTCGTGCAGGTCTACGGCCTGACCGAGACCACCGGCGCCGTGACCGCCCTGCCCCACGAGGACCATGTCACCGAGGGGCCGAGGCGCCACCTGCTGCGCTCGGCGGGCAAGGCGATGCTCGGCGTGCAGGTGAAGGTGGTCGCCGTCGCCAAAAACTAACCCATGCCCGACGGCGAAGTCGGCGAGGTCTGGATCCACTCGAAGCAGAACATGCTCGGCTACTGGGCGAACCCGCAGGCCACCGCCGATGCCATCGTCGATCGCACCGACGACGACCCGGGCTGGTTCCGCAGCGGCGATGCCGGCTTCATGCGCGACGGCTACCTGTTCCTGCACGATCGCCTGAAGGACCTCATCGTCTCGGGCGGCGAGAACATCTATCCGGCGGAAGTCGAGAACGTCCTGATGCAGCACCCGGCGATCGCCGACGGCGCGGTCATCGGCATACCCGACGACCAGTGGGGCGAACAGGTCAAGGCGATCGTCGTCCTCAAGCCCGGCCAGGTGGCCGACGCCGACGAGATCATCGGCTTCATGCGCGATCGCATCGCGCACTTCAAGTGCCCCAGGACGGTCGACTTCGTCGACGCGATCCCGCGCAACCCGAGCGGCAAGATCCTCAAGCGCGTGCTGCGCGAACCCTACTGGCGGGGCCGCGACCGCAACATCTGATCGCAACACCCATGGCCGGCTCCGGATCCGGCCGCAGGACAAGGCGGGACGCCGCAGACAGTACGGCTGTACGGCAAGGCGGCCCAACGCGGTCATGTGGCCGGATCCGAAGCCGGGGGCTCGACGGGTGAGTCCGCTATCATCTGCGGCCTGTACCCGAGCGAGCCATGGCCAACGAACTGATCCTCACCCTGTCCTGCCCGGACCGCCGCGGCATCGTCCACGCGGTCTCGGGCTTCCTGCTGGAACACGGCAACAACATCGTCGAGGCGCGCCAGTTCGAGGACCGCTCGACCGGCCTGTTCTTCATGCGCGTGCAGTTCAGCGCCGACGAGGACGCCTCGGCCGACGGCTTCGCCGACGAGTTCGGCCCGGTCGCGGCGAAGTTCGAGATGCGCTTCTCGTTTCGCGAGGCCGGCCGGCCCGTGCCCACCGCGATCCTCGTCTCGCGCCAGGGCCATAGCCTCAACGACCTGCTCTTTCGCTGGAAGTCAGGCCTGCTGCCGATCGACATCCGCGCGATCGTGTCGAACCATCGCGACTTCTACCAGCTGGCCGCGTCCTACAACATTCCCTTCCACGAGATCCCGGTCAGCGCCGCGACCAAGCCCCGCGCGGAAGCCCGGCTCGTCGAGATCCTGGAAGCCGAGGCCGTGGAGCTGGTGGTGCTGGCGCGCTACATGCAGGTCCTGTCAGGCGAGCTGTGCGATCGCCTCGCGGGCCGCGCGATCAACATCCACCATTCGTTCCTGCCGAGCTTCAAGGGCGCGCGTCCCTACCAGCAGGCGCACGACCGGGGCGTCAAGCTCATCGGCGCGACGGCCCACTACGTGACCGCGAAGCTCGACGAGGGGCCGATCATCGAGCAGGAGGTCGAGCGCGTCGATCACTCGATGGACGTGCCCACCCTTGCGGCGATAGGGCGCGACGTCGAGAGCGTCGCGCTGGCCCGCGCCGTGAAGTGGCACGCCGAGCACCGCATCCTGCTCAATGGCGCCAAGACGGTGATCTTCCGCTGAGACGGCTCCCTACCACTCGAGCGTGAGCGACATCGCCTCGGCGGCGGAGCGGATGTCGGGAATGAACTCGAGCACCTCGGCCAGGCTCGTGCGCTCGAGCGGCGCATGGACCGAGATGGCCGCCACCACCGCCCCCTCGGAGTTGCGCACCGGCAGTGCGACGCCGCAGATGCCCGGCAGGTACTCCTCGTTGTCGATCGCGTGCCCGCGCTGGCGGATGGACTCGAGTTCCAGCAGGAGGGTCGACGGCTCGACCTGGGTGCGCGCGGTATAGCTGATGAGGGGCGAGATGCGCACGAAGCGTTCGCGCGCGCGCCGGGGCAGCGCGGACAGGAACAGCTTGCCGCTGGCCGACGCATGCATCGGCGCGCAGGAACCCGCCGAGAAGCTCGTCTTGAGTGGCCAGGCCACCTCGACACGGTCGAGGTAGAGCACGCTGTTGCCCTGCGGCACGGTGAGGTTGCAGCTCTCGCCGATCTGCTCGGCCAGTTCCTCGAGGATGGCATGGCGGGCCGCCCGCGACGGCGATCGCACGAGCACACGCCCGGCGAGGCGGTTGAGCCGCTCGCCGGTGGCATAGACCTTGGAGCCCGGTTCGCGGGCGATGTAGCCGGCGAACTCGAGCGTACCGAGGATCCGGTAGACCGTGGCCTTGGGCAGGGAGACTTCCCGGCAGATCGTCGCCAGGGGTGGAGGATCCTCGCTCGACGCAATCGCCTCGAGGATACGTACCGCACGCAGCACTGCCGACCCGGCAGGAATGTCGGCATCGCCGGCGGGATCGCGCCGGCCTGCCAGCCTCGTCTCGCTCATTGGTCTCCCCCTCGCGCGCCACGGCCTGGTGGGGCCGTGCGCGGTTCCATTATCTGGGCTAAGGGCCGCCGAGTCGAGAAGCGGGATACGGGAGAATCCACAGCATCGCCGGGCGAGGCCTTTCCGGGCCGCCTGGCACGAGGGGCTGCAGACGGGGATATCGGGGAAACCGGGAGGGCGCGGGGACGCTGCGGTCCGGGCCGGGCACCGATCCCGAAGGGAGCGCGGGGGACTCGACGGCCGTGGCCGACGGTCCCTTTTCTGCTTCTCGCGCCCCGATCCTCTTCCAACCAGTGATCGGTAGGCGGAGGATGCGATGGGCGCGGCGCAAACCGCAGCGGTGGCGGACCGGCGGTCACTGGGCGGGACGAACGGTCGAAAGCGCGGAACAGGCCGGCCGCAGCCCGGCTTACCCGCCCATGGGGCCCCGCCGGCTCGGCCGGAGCAGGCGCTCGCTATAATGCTGGGTTCCGTGCGCGCGCCTGCGCACAACCTTGCGACCTGCCTCGTCCATGCAACCGAAATACGATCCGCAAGCCGTCGAAGCCGCGGCCCGCGACCATTGGCAGGCGATCGACGCCTATCGCGCCATCGAGGGCGACCCTCGCTTCCCCAAGGGTAAGTTCTACGCCTGCTCGATGCTGCCCTACCCGTCGGGCAAGCTGCACATGGGCCACGTGCGCAACTACACGATCAACGAC
>DAIMFM010000118.1:4589-9328 GCA_036724585.1 Burkholderiaceae bacterium
CAAGCGCATGAACGGCTTCAATGTGCTGATGCCGATGGGCTGGGACGCCTTCGGCCTGCCGGCCGAGAACGCCGCGATCCGCAACAAGGTCGCCCCCGCGAAATGGACCTACGACAACATCGCCTACATGAAGCAGCAGATGCAGGCGATGGGCTTCGCGATCGACTGGTCGCGCGAGATCGCCGCCTGCGATCCGGGCTACTACCGCTGGAACCAGTGGCTCTTCCTCAAGATGCTCGAGCGCGGCATCGCCTACCGCAAGACCCAGGTCGTCAACTGGGACCCGGTCGACCAGACGGTGCTCGCCAACGAGCAGGTCATCGACGGGCGCGGCTGGCGCACCGGCGCTCCCGTCGAGCGCCGCGAGATCCCCGGCTACTACCTGCGGATCACCGACTACGCCGAGGAACTGCTCGAGCAGGTCGAGAACGACCTCGAGGGCTGGCCCGAGCGCGTGCGCATCATGCAGGCGAACTGGATCGGCCGCTCGATCGGCGTTCGCTTCGCCTTCGAACACGACATCACCGATGCCGACGGTCGCCTGGTGGGCGACGGCCGGCTTCATGTCTTCACGACGCGGGTCGACACGATCTGCGGGGTCACCTTCGTCGCGGTCGCGCCCGAGCACCCGCTCGCCACGGTGGCCGCCGCATCGAACGCCGAAGTGGCCGCCTTCATCGACGAGAACCGCCAGCGCGGGGTCATGGAGGCCGACCTCGCCACGCTCGAGAAGAAGGGCGTGGCCACCGGCCTGCATGTCCGCCATCCGGTCAGCGGCGAGCCGATCGAGGTCTGGGTCGGCAACTACGTGCTGATGAGCTACGGCGACGGCGCGGTGATGGGCGTGCCGGCCCACGACGAGCGCGACTTCGAGTTCGCCAGGCGCTACGGCCTGCCCATCCGGCAGGTGATCGCGGTCCCCGGCGAAACCTTCTCGACCGAGGCCTGGCAGGACTGGTATGCCGACAAGGAGCGCGGCACCTGCATCGCTTCGGGCCGCTACGACGGCCTGGCCCACGAAGCCGCGGTCGAGGCCATCGCGGCCGACCTCGAAGCCGCGGGGCTCGGCAGCAGGAAGACGCAATGGCGCCTGCGCGACTGGGGCGTCTCGCGCCAGCGCTACTGGGGCACGCCCATCCCCATCATCCATTGCGAGGATTGCGGCGCGGTTCCGGTGCCCTATGCCGACCTGCCGGTCGTGCTGCCCGAGGACCTGGTCCCGGACGGCAGCGGCAATCCGCTGGACCACGACGAGCGCTTCCTGCGCTGCGACTGCCCGAGCTGCGGCAAGCCCGCGCGTCGCGAGACAGACACGATGGATACCTTCGTCGACTCGGCCTGGTACTACATGCGCTATTGCTCGCCCGACAACGACGAGGCGATGGTCGACGAGCGCACCGACTACTGGATGCCGATGGACCAGTACATCGGCGGCATCGAGCACGCGGTCCTGCACCTGCTGTATGCGCGCTTCTGGACGCGCGTGATGCGCGACATCAAGGGCGAGCGCGAGTCCGACCCGAACGCCGGGCTGGTCTCGTTCAGCGAGCCGTTCACCCGCCTGCTGTGCCAGGGCATGGTCCTCAACCACATCTACAGCCGCCGTACCGAGAGGGGCGCCATCGAGTACCTCTGGCCGGACGACGTGGAGTGGGTCAACGACGCCGACGGCAAGCCCGTCTCGGTGCGCTCGAAGCTCGACGGCAAGCCCGTGGACTACGGCGGCATCGGCACGATGTCGAAGTCGAAGAACAACGGCGTCGACCCCCAGGAGCTGATCGACCTCCATGGTGCCGACACCGCCCGCCTGTTCATCATGTTCGCGAGCCCGCCGGAGCAGACCCTCGAATGGTCGAGCACCGGCGTCGAGGGCGCCCTGCGCTTCCTGCGCCGGGTCTGGCATTTCGCGGCCGCGCACGCCGCCACCATCGGCGCGGCGCCCGCCGCCGTCGATGCCGCCAGCCTGGCGCCGGGCCTGCGCGAGCTGCGCCGCGAGGTCCACACGGTCCTCAAGCAGGCCGACTACGACTACCAGCGCACGCAGTACAACACGGTGGTCTCGGCCGCCATGAAGATGCTCAACGCGCTCGAGCATGCGACGTACGACGACACGCCGGCCTCGGCGGCGGTACTGCGCGAGTGCATGTCCATCCTGTTGCGCATCCTCTACCCGGTCGTGCCGCACATCACGCATGCCATCTGGGTCGAGCTCGGCTACGCCGCCAGCCACGGCGAGCTGCTCGATGCCGCCTGGCCCGAGGTCGACCCCGAGGCGCTCACGCTCGACGAGATCGAGCTGGTGCTCCAGGTCAACGGCAAGGTCCGCGGCGCCATCCGGGTGGCCGCGGACGCCGACCGCGAGGCCATCGAGGCCGCGGCGCTGGCCTCGGAGGCCTTCGCGCGCCACGGCGGCGGCAAGCCCCTGCGCAAGCTCATCGTCGTGCCCGGCCGGCTCGTCAACCTCGTGGTCTAGGACCGCCATGGAACGCCGCCACGCGCTCGGCATGCTGCTCCTCGCGGCGGCGGCGGCCGGCGGCGGTTGCGGATTCCGGCTGCGCGAATCCACCGGCCTGCCCTTCGAGACCCTGTACACCACGTTCCCGCGCACCTCCGCGCTGGGCTCGGAGTTCCGCCGCGTGGTGCGCGCCTCGAGCGGCACCCGCATCGTGGACGACCGCGAGGCGGCCGAGGCCATCCTCGTGGTGCTGACGGAACGGCGCGAGAAGGAGGCCATCGGCTTCTCGACGACGGGGCGGCCGGTCGAGTACGAACTGCGGCTGCGCACCGCCTTCCGGGTCGACGACTCCGCCGGCCACAACCTGCTGCCCCCGACCGCGCTGGTGGTGCGACGCGAGATCAGCGTCGGCGAGATCCAGCTGCTCTCGAAGCAGCTCGAGGAGGAGCAGATCTTCAACGAGATGCAGAAGGACATGGTCCAGCAGATGGTGCGGCGGCTGGCGACCGCCAGGCCGCCCGAGCCCCGATGAACGTCCGGCCCGAAGGGCTCGACCGTGCCCTGCGCGACGGCCTGCCGGCGCTCACCTGGATCCATGGCGACGAACCCCTGCTCGCGATCGAGGCGGCCGACCGGGTGCGCGCGGCGGCGCGCGCGGGCGGCTGCGAGGAGCGCAGCGTCCTTTACGTCGAGCGCGGCTTCCAGGTGGCGGAGCTCATCGGCCAGGCCGGCACGATGTCGCTCTTCGCGAGCCGCCGCCTGATCGAACTGCGCATCCCGAACGCCCCCACGCGCGAACTGGGCGAGGCGCTGGCGGGCCTGGTCGGCGGGCTCGACGACTCCGTGCGCATCCTGGCCACCAGCGGCGCGCTCGATCGCAGGACGAGCAACGGCGCCTGGTTCAAGAGCCTGGATCCGCACATGATCCATGTCGCGATCTACCCGGTCGAGCGCTCGCGGCTCCCCGGCTGGATCGGCGAACGGCTCGCCGCCCAGGGCCAGCGCGCCGGGCGCGACACCCTCGAACTGATCGCCGACCGGGTCGAGGGCAACCTGCTGGCCGCCCACCAGGAGATCCGCAAGCTGGGCCTGCTGTTTCCGCAAGGGGCGCTTCCCGCCGACGCCGTTCGCGAAGCGGTGCTCAACGTCGCCCGCTACGATCCCTACGCCCTGCTCGAGGCGGCGCTGCGCGGCGACGTCGGGCGCACCCGCCGCAGCCTCGACGGCCTGCGGGCCGAAGGCGCGGCCGAGCCCCTGGTGCTGTTCGCGCTCGCCGATGGCGCCCGTACCCTGGTGCGCCTGTTCGACGACCGGCTGCGCGGCATCGCGCCCGCCCAGTCCTTCCCCCGGGCCAGGGTCTTCGGTTCGCGGGTGGCGGCCTATCGCTCGGCGATGTCCCGCCACGACGCCGCTTCGGCGCGGCGGGCGCTGCAGGCGGCAGCCCGTGCCGATACAATGATCAAGGGCGCGGTCCGGGGCGATCCCTGGCAGGCGCTCGGCGAACTGGCGCTTTCGCTGGCCAGCGCCCCCCTGCCTGGCAAGACCTGAATGCAGATCGAAGCTTCCGACATCGGCGCCTACATGGACGCCCTTGGGCGCCGCGCCCGCGCGGCGAGCCGCCTGATGGCCAGCGCCAGCACCGCCTCGCGCAATGCGGCGCTGCACGCCACCGCCGGGGCGATCCGCGCCGGCGCGCAGGCATTGCGCGCGGCCAATGCCCGCGACCTCGAGGCGGCGCGCGCCGCCGGCCACGACCCGGACTACGTCGACCGCCTCGCCCTCGACGACAAGATCATCGAAGGCATGGCCGCCGGGCTGGAGCAGGTGGCCGAACTCCCCGACCCGATCGGCGAGATCTCCGACCTCCGCTACCGCCCCTCCGGCATCCAGGTGGGTCAGATGCGGGTGCCGCTGGGCGTCATCGGCATCATCTACGAGTCGCGCCCGAACGTCACCGTCGACGCCGCCGGCCTGTGCATCAAGTCCGGCAACGCCACGATCCTGCGCGGCGGCTCCGAGGCCTTCCACAGCAACCAGGCGCTCGCCGCGCTGGTCCACGCGGGCCTGGCGGCCGCGGGCCTGCCGGTCGACGGCGTGCAGGTCGTCGAGCCCCCCGCTCGCGAGGCCGTCGGCGCCCTGCTGCGCAGCCCGCAGTGGGTCGACGTGATCGTGCCGCGCGGCGGCAAGTCGCTCATCTCGCGCATCGCCGCCGAGTCCCTGGTGCCCGTGATCAAGCACCTGGACGGCGTCTGCCACGTCTACATCGATGACGGCGCCGACGCCG
>DAIMFM010000119.1:0-3170 GCA_036724585.1 Burkholderiaceae bacterium
CCGACGCGGCCGACGCCGCCGGCCTGGTGTTCGCCGTCGACCCGACCTCGCTCGACGCCTCCTGCATCGGCGGCAACGTCGCCATGAACGCGGGCGGCAAGAAGGCGGTGCTCTGGGGCACGGCGCTCGACAACCTCGCCTGGTGGCGGATGGTCGACCCGGACGGCAACTGGCTCGAGGTCTCGCGCATCGGGCACAACCTCGGCAAGATCCACGACGTCGAGGAGGCCCGCTTCGAGCTCGCCTGGTTCAAGCCCCGCCAGCTCGGGCGCGACGGCCGCATGCAGGGCGATGCCTTTCGCCGCGAGATGCTGGCGATCCCGGGCCGCGCCTTCCGCCGCCAGGGCCTGGGCAAGGACGTCACCGACAAGTTCCTCGCGGGCCTGCCGGGCGTCCAGAAAGAAGGCTGCGACGGGATCATCACCTCGGCGCGCTGGGTGCTGCATCGCATGCCCGCCTGCATCCGCACCGTCTGCCTCGAGTTCTTCGGCCAGCCCAAGCTCGCCGTCCCCTCGATCGTCGAGATCAAGGACTACCTCGATGCGCTGTCCCGCCAGGCGGGGCCCGGAGCGGGTTCCCGCGTCATGCTCGCCGGGCTCGAGCATCTCGACGAGCGCTACCTGCGCGCCGTCCGCTACACCACGAAGTCGCGCCGTGGCGGCCTGCCCAAGCTGGTGCTGATCGGCGACATCGTCGGCGACCGCGACGAGGACGTGGCGCTTGCCGCCTCCGAAGTGGTGCGCCTCGCCAACCGGCGCGCGGGCGAAGGCTTCGTCGCGGTGGCCGCCGATGCGCGCAAGCGCTTCTGGGCCGATCGCTCGCGCACCGCCGCCATCGCCCGCCATACCAACGCCTTCAAGATCAACGAGGACGTCGTCATCCCGCTGCCGCGGCTGGGCGAATACACCGACGGCATCGAGCACATCAACATCGAGCTCTCGATCGGCAACAAGCTGCGCCTCGTCGACGAGCTGCGCCGCCTGCTCGCGGCGGACTGGACGCTCGGCAAGATCGACGAAGGCGCCGGCGACCACCTCGACGAGCTCGTCGCCGAGCGCCGCCGCGAGGCCCTCGCCCTGGTCGATGCGGTCGGGCGGCGCTGGCGCTTCCTCCTCGAGCGCATGGACGAACCGCTGGCCGGGCTCGTCGACGCGCTCGCCGACCATGGCCTGGCGGGGGCCGTGGACGATGCGCGTGCCATGCTCGACGACGAGCCGGCGGCGACGCTCTTTCGCCTGCTCCAGGATCGCGTCGTGCGGGTGTCCTGGAAGCTCGAGCTGCGCGATGGCCTGCGCCGGATCCTGTCCGGGCAGACCTTCGAGCCGACGCTCGCGGCGCTCGAGGCGGCCCACGCCCGGATCCTGCGCAGCCGGGTCTTCGTGGCGCTGCACATGCATGCCGGCGACGGCAACGTGCACACCAACATCCCGGTCAACTCCGACGACTACGGCATGCTCAAGGAGGCCGAGGCCGCGGTGGTGCGCATCATGGCGCTCGCGCGCTCGCTCGATGGCGTGATCTCCGGCGAGCACGGTATCGGCCTGACCAAGCTCGCCTTCCTGGACGACGACGAGCTCGAGCCGTTCCGGCGCTACAAGGAACGGGTCGACCCCGAGGGCCGCTTCAATCGCGGCAAGCTGCTGGCCGGCGCCGACCTGCGCGACGCCTACACGCCGAGCTTCGGCCTGCTGGGCGCCGAATCGCTGATCATGCAGGCGTCCGAGATCGGCGCGATCGCCGATTCGATCAAGAACTGCCTGCGCTGCGGCAAGTGCAAGCCGGTCTGCGCGACCCATGTGCCGCGGGCCAACCTGCTCTATTCGCCGCGCAACAAGATCCTTGCCACCTCGCTGCTGGTCGAGGCCTTCCTCTACGAGGAACAGACCCGGCGCGGCGTCTCGATCCGGCACTGGGACGAGTTCTCCGACGTCGCCGACCACTGCACCGTGTGCCACAAGTGCGAAGCGCCCTGCCCGGTGGACATCGACTTCGGCGACGTGTCGATGAACATGCGCAACCTGCTGCGCCAGATGGGCCGCAAGAAGTTCAACGCCGGCAACGCCGCCGCGATGTTCTTCCTCAACGCGACCGACCCGGACACCATCAAGGCGACGCGGGCGGCCATGGTCGGCGTCGGCTACAAGGCGCAGCGCATGGCCAGCGACGTGCTCAGGCGCTTCGGCCGCGCGCAGAACCGCAAGCCGCCGGCCACCGTCGGCAAGGCGCCGGTCAAGGAGCAGGTGATCCACTTCGTCAACCGCAAGCTCCCCGGCGGACTGCCCAAGAAGACCGCGCGGGCGCTGCTCGACATCGAGGACAACCGCTACGTCCCGATCATCCGGGACCCGAGGTCGACGAGCGCGGATGCGGAGGCGGTCTTCTATTTCCCCGGCTGCGGGTCGGAACGCCTGTTCTCCCAGGTGGGACTGGCGACCCAGGCGATGCTGTGGCATGTCGGCGTGCAGACGGTGCTGCCGCCGGGCTACCTGTGCTGCGGCTATCCGCAGCGCGGCTCGGGACAGTTCGACAAGGCCGAGAAGATGATCACCGACAACCGGGTGCTGTTCCACCGGGTTGCCACCACCCTGAACTACCTCGACATCAAGACGGTCGTGGTGTCGTGCGGAACCTGCTACGACCAGATCTCGACCTACGAGTTCGACCGCATCTTTCCGGGCAGCCGCATCATCGACATCCACGAGTACCTGATGGAGAAGGGGCTGAAGCTCGAGGGCGTGACCGGGACGCGCTACATGTACCACGACCCCTGCCACACCCCGATGAAGAAGTACCAGCCGCTCGCGGTCGTCAACCAGCTGATGAACAGCGAGGCCAACGGCGAGGTCGCGCTCAACGACCGCTGCTGCGGCGAATCGGGTACGCTCGCGGTCAGCCGCCCCGACATCTCCACCCAGGTCCGCTTCCGCAAGGCGCAGGAGCTGCGGCGCGGCGCCGCCGCGATCCGCGCCCCCGGCGAGCAGGGTTTCGACGGGCCGGTCAAGGTGCTCACCTCCTGCCCGTCCTGCCTGCAGGGGCTCGCGCGCTACGATGAGGAGAACGGCACGCAGGCGGACTACATCGTCGTCGAGATGGCGCGGCACCTGCTGGGCGACGACTGGCTGCCCGACTACGTCCGGCGGGCCAACGACGGCGGCATCGAGCGGGTGCTG
>DAIMFM010000119.1:3180-9210 GCA_036724585.1 Burkholderiaceae bacterium
GTCTGAGCCGCCGGCCCGCGGCACAGGAATCCGATCCGTACCACGACCAAGGAGACAGGGACCATGTACCAGCCATTCGATCTCAGCGGGCGCACCGCACTGGTGACCGGCGGCAACGGCGGCATCGGCCTCGGCATGGCGCGCGCGCTCGCCCAGGCGGGCGCCCATGTCGCGATCTGGGGCTCGAATCCCGACAAGACCGCCAGGGCGCGCGAGCAACTGGCCTCGGAGGGTCTGAAGGTCGACTCCTTCACCTGCGACATCGGCGACGAGGCGGCGATCGAGCGCACCTTCGCCGACACGCTCGGCGTGCTCGGCAAGGTCGACTCCTGCTTCGCCAATGCGGGTGTCTCGTCCAAGGGGACGCTCATGGTGGACATGACGCTCGACGAGTTCCGGCGGGGCCAGCGGATCAACGTCGAAGGCGTGTTCCTCACGTTCCGGGCGGCCGCGCGCCACATGATCGAGCGCGGCGAAGGCGGTTCGCTCGTCGCCACGGCGAGCACCGCGGCCGTCGAGGGCGCCGCCCGCAACAGCCACTACGGCGCTTCGAAGGGAGCGGTGACGGCCTATGTGCGGGCGCTTGCGGTCGAACTCGCGCGCCATCGCATCCGGGTCAATTCGATCCTGCCGGGCTGGATCGAGACCGAGATGACCGAGCGTTCGTTCTCCAATGACAAGTTCCGCGACGCCGTCATGCCACGGATCCCGGCGCGCCGCTGGGGCTCGCTGGACGACTTCGGCGGCGCGGCCGTCTATCTCGCCAGCCCGGCGTCCGCCTACTACACCGGCGAGCAGATGCTGATCGACGGCGGCTACACCAAGTTCTGAACGCGCCCGACCCCGGGGCCGCGCCGGCGAACTCGGGGCGGGCGCTCCGTCCCGTCAGGCGGGAACCGGCTGCCCGGCCCGGGGCGGCGCCGGGCGTTGCACCGCTTCGTCCACGCAGCCGGCCTTGCGCTCGACCTCGAGCAGTTCGAGGCGCGCCGGCGCAAACGCGCTGACCACCACGTCCGCATCCGGCCCGACGCAGCGACTCTCGTCGGCGTGGAGCACATGGTCTTCCGGCCGGCCGGCCTGGGTCATCCAGACGGCTCCGCTGCGGACCCGCAGGGTGAGGGGGCCGACACCCGGCAGCCGGATCGCCTGGCCGGGCATCAGGAACACCGGGCCATAAGGTGGGCGCATGATCATCAGGTTCTCCTTCGAATGCGTGGTGTTCATGGATCGACGTCTGTTGCGGTGCCGGGCGCTTCGCCCTGGACCCGCTGGACGAGTGGAATGGTCCCGGAATAAGATCGCGGCAACAAACGCTGGTTCGTCATCATTCGCATGACCATGGATCATCCGAAGCCGGCCCTCGCGCTGCGTCGCCTGCCCTCGCTCGACATGGTCCGGGGCTTCGAGGCCGCGGCCCGCCATCTCTCGTTCACCCGGGCGGGCGACGAGCTGGCCCTGACCCAGTCGGCCATCAGCCGGCAGGTCAAGGCGCTCGAGGACGCGCTGGGGGCCCCGCTGTTCGTGCGCATGAACCGGCGCCTCGAGCTGACGGAGGACGGACGGCGATTCGCCCGGGCGGTGCGCGATGCGCTCGGCATCGTCGATGCCGCCGCCCGCGAGATCGCATCACGCAGCGCCCGCGAGCCGGTCACCGTCACGACCACGATGTCCTTCGCCTCGCTCTGGCTGGTGCCCCGGCTGGCGGCGTTCCGCCAGCGGCATCCGGACATCGACGTGCGGATCGTCGCGGACGACGCGGTGCTGGATACGCGGGCCCACCGCGTCGATCTCGCGATCCGGTTCTGCGCGCCGGGCGCCGCGCCGAGCGGGGCCGAGTCGCTGTTCGACGAGTCGGTCATCCCGGTCTGCAGTCCCCGCCTGCTGGCCGATCCGGACCGGCCGCTGCGCGAGCCGGCCGATCTCGCGGGCCATGTCCTGCTGTCGCTGGCGAAGGTCCGCACGGACCTGTCCTGGCTCGACTGGGCGCCGTGGTTCGTCGCGCTCGGGGTCCCGTCGCTGCGCCCGGCGGGCGTACTGTCGTTCAGCAACTACTCGCAGATGATCCAGGCGGCGGTCGACGGCGCCGGGGTCGCGCTGGCCCGCCTGCCGCTGCTCGAGCGCAGCATCGCGCGCGGCGAGCTCGTGGCCCCCTTCGGACAACGCCAGGCCTTGTCCCGGCAGTACTATCTCGTCGAAACCGCCACGGGCGACGCGCGGGTCGGTGCATTGCGCGCTTGGCTCCTGGACGAGGCCGCGGGGTCCGGCGCCGCGCCGGCCGGAGGCGACGATGCCGCATGAGTCACCCTGTCCGCTCTGCGCCGATGCCGGCGGCGAGCTCGTCTGGCGCGACGACCGCCTGCGCGTGATCCTGGCCGACGAAGCCCTGTATCCCGGCTTCACCCGGGTGGTATGGAACGCCCATGTCGCGGAGCTGGGCGACCTGGCGGGGCCCGACCGCGCCTGGCTCCTCGAGGTCGTCGTGTGCGTGGAGCGCGTCATGCGCGCGGTGTTCGTGCCCGCCAAGATCAATCTCGCCAGCCTGGGCAACCAGGTTCCGCACCTGCACTGGCACCTGGTCGCCCGCTGGCCCGACGATCCGCATTTCCCGGCGCCCGTGTGGGCGGTCGCCGCGCCGCAGCGGGTCGCCGCCGCCGGCCCGCGCCGGGATGCGATCCTCCGGCGACTGCCGGCGTACCGGAAGGCGCTGCACGAAGCCCTCGTCGCGCTCGCCGGCGAGCCGGTCGGGTAGGGGGTCGGGGCGCGCGCCGGTCGGGCACGAACGACCGCTCGTCGCGGCCTGCCCGCCGTTCATTTACTGACCGGCGCGGTTGGTGTCTATTACCGGATCCTCAAGGGACGGGGCGCCCGGAATCCGGGCGCCCCGCCATTCATGCGGGATATCCAGATGGCATCCGGAGCAGCATTCGAGACCGGCGGCGTCGATGGTCCGGCCGCCTGCAGCAAGTGGCTCGGGCGCCTGCCCCAGGAGTCGGATGAGCGCCTCAAGGCGGTGACCGCCCTGGTCGGGCGCATCGGGGAAGGCAATTTCGGCATCGATCCCGCCTTCCAGATGCTCGAGCTGGCGCGGGCGCGCCTGCTCGTCGATGCCGAGCGGCAGGCCTCGCGCCTGCGCAGCGTCGCGCTTCCCTTCGGCCAGGCGAACATCGCGGAGTGGCGCCAGGTCGCGGCCGCCCTGGATCGGCTGCACCGTGCCTACCGGACCGTCTACACCCGGATGGTCGAGTCGGACAGCCTCGATACCCGCTCCGTCATCCCGGGGGCCAGCAATGCCCTGCGGGAGGTCATCCCGCTGGCGCGTGCCCTCGATGCGCTCTCGCGACGGCTCGCGTTCGCACTGCTCGCGCGCATCGAGGTCGATCCGGTCGAATGGTTCGAGCTCTCGGCACTGGCGCGCCACATGCGACGGACCACCTTCCTCGACGAAACCCTGTCCGACCCCATGGCGATCGCCAGGCCGGTCAATGCGCGGGCCGCGGTCACCTATCCCCTGCTGCTGCATGCGGTCGGCCTCGACGGCCGCCCGCTGGCCCAGGCCAGCCTGGTGGACCGGCTGGCGCGCCGCTGGGCGACCCGGGTGGGCTACCGCTTCGACGCCGGGCCGGACCTGTCGGAGAACCCCTACGGCCCCGCGCTCTGGCTCGGTCCGCGGCTGTCCGTGCGCCTCGACACCCACCGCCTGCTGAAGAAGCTCGCCGAGCGCCGCGACGGCTGGCTCGCCGGCGCCCAGTCGGCCGGGCGCGCCATGCCGGGCATGGACCGGGCGGCGCTCGCCGGCCTGCTCGACGAACTGGGCTTTGCCTGGAGCGGCCGCAATCGCGGCGGCATCGTCCCGGCCGGCCGGCCGACGCCGATCCGCCTGCGGGTCGGCATGCCGGCGTTCCACCGCTCGCTGGCGGAGATGGCCGCGACGTCGCGGCGGGGCCGCGACCCCTACGCCTATGGCCGCTGGGAGCAGAACACCATCCTGCGCATGGCGCTGGGCAAGGGTCGCGAGGGCGCCGGCGCGGTGCTCGCCCTGGCCGGCGAGAGCGAGAAGGCGCGCCGGGTGGCGCAGGAGGCCGGCGCCTGGCTGGTGGATCGGCAGGCGATGACGCCCCCGGTGCGCCATGGTGAACTCGTCGCGCTCGTGGTCGATGCGGCCGGCGGCGAAACCGGCGCCGACCACCTGCTGCTGGCGCGGGTCGAATCGGTGCGCCAGGTCATCCCGGCGCCGGGACTCAAGGACCAGCGCACCGGCCACCGCCTGCGGCTGGCGGTCATGACGGGGCGGGCGCAGCCGGTCGGCATACGCGGGCCGCGCCATGCCGACCACGTGGACGCCTTCCTCGTCGAATCCGCCGGGGAATCGGCGCTGGTCGCGAGTGCCGATGCCGTCATCGTCGGACAGGTCCTCTGGATCCGGCGCGGCGAGGAGGACCTGCGGGCGAGGGTGGTGGAACTGCTCGATCGCGGCCGCGGGCACGAGCGCTTTTCGCTGCGCTTCGAAAGACCCTGAAGGCGGCTGCGACCGCGCCGTCGCGCCGCCGCCATGGGGCCTGCGGCAGGCGCCGCGCGCGAGTCGCCCGGGGATTGAAATCGGCTACCATGCACGAATGTATGGAAGCGCCGTGCAGGGAGATCGTCTGACATGAGTGCCGGGGCGCCGATCCCGATCCGGGTCGTGGTGCACCAGGATTCGCGTGTGCTCGAACTCGCCTACGAGGACGGCCGCTCCTTCCGGCTGTCCTTCGAGTTCCTGCGCGTGAACTCGCCGTCGGCCGAGGTCCGGGGGCATGGCAGGGGCCAGGAGACCCTTCAGGTCGGCAAGCGCGATGTCGGGATCGAGTCGATCGAACCGGTCGGCCACTATGCCATCCAGCCGCGCTTCGATGACGGACATGTGTCCGGCATCTACTCCTGGGACTACCTCTACGGGATCGCGACCGACCACGACCGCCTCTGGTCCGACTATCTGGCGCGGCTGCAGGCCGCCGGCAAGAGTCGCGAACCGCAGGAGGCGCCGCCCGCGAATGCGGGCGCCGGGGCCCGGGGCGCCGGCGCGACCGTCGCGAAATCCTCGGCGAGCAATGTCCCCACGCGCGCTCGCTCGGTCTCCAGGCCGCAACGATGAGCCGGCCCGAGACGACCGACTTCGGCTACCGCAGGGTCACCGCCGACGAGAAGGCCGGCAAGGTGGCCGGCGTCTTCCATTCGGTCGCGCAGCGCTACGACCTGATGAACGACCTCATGTCGGTGGGCATGCATCGCGCCTGGAAGGCCTTCACCGTCGGCCAGGCCGCGGTGCGCCGCGGCATGAAGGTCCTCGACGTCGCCGGCGGCACCGCCGACCTCGCCATCGCCTTTGCCCGGCGCGTCGGCCCCGAGGGCCAGGTCTGGCTTACCGACATCAACGGCTCGATGCTGGCCGTCGGCCGCGACCGGATGCTAGATGCCGGCCATGTCCAGCCGGCGCTGCAGTGCGACGCGGAGGCCCTGCCGTTCCCCGATCGCTATTTCGACCGGGTGAGCGTGGCGTTCGGGCTGCGCAACATGACCCACAAGGATCGCGCCCTCGCCGAGATGCGACGGGTGCTGCGACCGGGGGGCAAGCTCCTCGTGCTCGAGTTCTCGCGGGTCTGGAAGCCGCTCGAGCGCGCCTACGACGTCTATTCCTTCTCGGTCCTGCCGCGGCTGGGCAAGGCGGTCGCCGGTGACGCCGACAGCTACCGCTACCTCGCCGAATCCATCCGCATGCATCCCGACCAGGAAACCCTGAAGGCGATGATGATCGACGCCGGGCTTGCCCGGGTTCGTTACTTCAACCTCAGCGCGGGCGTCGTCGCGCTGCACGAGGGGATCGCGACCTGATCCGCCGGTTCCCGACCCGATTCCAACGGAGACAGTAGATGAAGCACTGGCAACGATTCCTCATGATGGTGGCGGCCGGCGTCACCGCGTTCGTGATGGCGGTTCCCGAGGCCGACGCCCGCCGCATGGGCGGCGGCCGTTCCTTCGGCAAGCAGTCCGACA